>DAOVYP010000395.1 GCA_030635565.1 Spirochaeta sp.
ATAGGTGATTTTTTCACGCGCTTGTGCGTATGGGAGCCAGGTTTTTCCGAGAATTTCACCTTCCGGACCTTCCTTTTTACACTCACCCGTTCGCCGGGCCAGATAGAATACAACCTTCTTGGGACGGCCGTTGGGCAGAATCCAACCGACTTCCGTCTGAAAACCATCGATGATTTCGGCATTAATCTGTGCTTCCTCCCGAATCTCCCTCAAGGCCGTATCCCGATGTGCCTCACCTGGATCCGCATGACCCTTCGGATGATCCCAGTGATTACCGCCGGCATGGTGAATCAGCAGATAACGACACCGGTAATCAAAAACCACGGCCCCCCAGGACCTGTCCGGTTCCATCAGTGAATGCTGTCCAGGTCGTAAGGTGTCTGCTGATAAACGTAATAGTTCAGCCAATTGGAAAAGAGCAGATGGGCATGGCTCCGCCATCGGATAATCGGCGGCTGAATCGGATCATCATCCGGGAAATAGTTCCGGGGGACAGGTGGATTATCACCCCGTTTGATATCACGTTCATACTCTTCCTTAAGGGTGAGGGGGTCATATTCCGAATGACCTGTAACATAGATATGCCGTCCGTTCCGGTTCATCACAATGTAAATGCCGGATACTTCGGAATCAGAGAGAATTATCAGATCGTCAATTCCCTCAATATCTTCCCGCCTCACCTCGGTATGCCGGGAATGGGGAGCGAAGAAACGATCATCGAAGCCTCTTACAAGGGGAACGTGCCGATCCGTAATCCTGTGATTGAAAACCCCGGAAACTTTTTCCGCGACCGGGTGCTTGGGAATCTTGTGATGATGATAGAGACCGGCCTGGGCCGCCCAGCAGATATAGAGAGTGCTGAAAACATGAGTCCGGGCCCAGTCCATGATACTCACCATTTCCTGCCAGTAATCAACATCCTCGAAATCAAGTGCTTCCACAGGTGCACCGGTGATGATAAGTCCATCGAACCTGGAATCCTTCACATCATCGAAAGTTTTATAAAATACATCCAGATGTTCCCGAGGCGTATTCCTGGATTCATGGGTGGACGGCAGAATAAGTTCCACTTCGCACTGAAGTGGAGAATTCGACAACATGCGCAGCAGTTGGTTCTCTGTAACGATTTTCAGGGGCATCAGGTTGAGAATGAGAATTTTCAGAGGCCGGATATCCTGATGAGCGGCCCGTGATGCCGACATAACGAAGATATTCTCCTCGCTGAGAACTTTGATGGCCGGTAATCCGTCCTGAATCATTATGGGCATACGCACTCCTTATCACCGTTCGCCTGGAGGGAATTATCAGAAGAGAGGGGATGCGGGGTCAAGAGGTACCGGGAAATATTTATCCAGGAGCCTGTCGGACTTGGGGCTTTCGAGACGATTTTCGATGAATTTTTTTCCCGATGCAAGGCGGTAAAAGCGGAGTTTAGCTGGGCCAGGATGCAGGGCCGCGCAGCAAGCACAGCTTGCGACCAGGCTAAATGAGCATTTTACCAACGCCGTAGCGGGAAAAAAGGGCGAAAATACCTTTGGTTCACCCTGCGTCGGTTCGACAATGCTCAAGCTCGCTTGAGCATTGTACTCACTCTCCTGGGTTGTCGGTCCGGAATGGTTAAGTCCGACAGACTCCTAGCCCCTGACGTATGGATTACTCCGCTTTTCGCTGCCCACACTCGTTGAGGGACCATGTCCCGGATACAACACCGTATCGTCATCCAAGCTGTAGATAGCCGTCTGAATCGATTCGGCCAGTACGTCGAAATCCCCTCCGGGAAGATCCGTCCGCCCCACCGAGCCCCGGAATACCAGGTCTCCGAGAAAACAAACCGCATCGGCCGGAATATGAAAAGCCAGGGATTCCGGCGAATGACCGGGGACTTCCAGGACTTTGATATCAAGCCCGGCCAGACTGAGAGTGTCACCGCCCACCGCTGTATTTGTAACGCCCCCACCCGGGAATCCGCTGTCGGGGGCTGGTATCAGTCCAAGGGTTTCAGGATTCTCGATGCCTGAAACCGCATCAGGATGGGAATAAATCGGAATATCTTCCCTGGAAAACAGAAAGGCATCCAGAGTATGGTCGAAATGGGAATGGGTCATCAGCACCGCTGTCAGGCGCCGCCCTGCCCCTTCCAGGGCGCCCTTCACCGTATCGTAACAATCCGGAGGGGTGTCGATGAGGACGGCATCATCGGTATCATCTGCACCGATCAGGAATGCGTTGGTCTCAAAAGGTCCGCTGGTAATGGTTTTAATCCATGGCATAGTGAATTGGAGTTTAGTGTTCGGCTTCATTTAGAGCAATAGTGACATCAGGTTTGAATTCAATTCACCGAATTGTCGGCATCAATCGCCGCTAAAACGGCCGCGGCAAAAAGCCTGAAATCGCCTAACCCTTTCTGCACAATTGAAAATACAATCGGCCAACTCAAGGACTCGTACTCATGAACGGCGATATTCCTGAATCCCACGGCGCGTGCCAGGCGTTCAGCCAGGGCTTCGGATATGAATCCGGTATCGGCAAGCTTTTCGAAGGTTTGAGCCATGCTTTGCGGCGACCGTTCCCCGCCGGTGGAAAGAACGTGGAGCCCGAGGTCGACGCTTTGCTGGACTGCACGTTCGAGATTGAGAACGATGATGTCCTGGATATCAGGATCCTTCTCCAGAATATCGAGGGCAGCCGGTGCTTTCCCTTCAATTCGTTTGATGCAGCGTTCAAGGGATTCCAGCTTTGCAAGCACGACGTTAATATCCACTGCTAAACCTCATGGCTCGTTCAAGCCGAAGTGCGTTGAGTTGAGGAAGAAAATCCTCTTTAAAGGCGAGAGCCTTGATCGTGAAATCAGTCCGCAGGTCGGAATTATCAACAAGGGGAATTCCGCATACAGCCTCGTACAGGATCAGTCCTTCCGAGGCGCGAAGATCGATGATGTCAACCGGTACTCCTACGTGTTTTTCAATCCTGGCGGCGATACCGGCAAGGTTGTCGACGGGGATCAATTTCTTCCCTGCAACTGCAATATCCACGTCGCTGTCGGGCCGGAAATCCCCCCGGGCTGTAGATCCGTACACGAGGGCGAG
>DAOVYP010000272.1 GCA_030635565.1 Spirochaeta sp.
ATTTCTTCTATCGCCGCCGTCGCGAAAGGCGCACCTATCGATAAAATCACTTTCAGCTGCTGCGGAGCCCCGGAAATCACCGAACAACTGCGGCGTATCAACCCGGAGACTGTTCTTGTAGTCGGGATTGAAACGCATGTCTGTGTGCTGCAAACCTGCCTTGACCTCATTACCGACGGTTATCAACCGGTCCTCGTTGCCGATTGCACCGGATCGCGACATCCGATGGACAGGGAAATGGCTCTGCGTCGGCTGGAACAGGCCGGGGTGGTTCTCTCAACCGTGGAGTCTGTGCTCTTCGAGCTGCTAGGACGGGCAGGGTCCGACGAGTTCAAGGCCGTTTCCCGGATTGTTAAAACACTGTAGAGCGGGTCGCTTCCGAGGCGGAATTATTTCCCGGATCCCAGCATCTGCTTGAGCAGAGGATCCTTTTTACGCCATTTGGGATTGACCTTCACACGCAGGTCCAATCGGATTTTCCAGGAGAAGACTTTCCTCATTTCCTTGAGGGCGCCGATCCGGATGGATTTGATTTTAGCTCCCTTATGGCCCACCAGAATTCCCACCTGGGATTCACGCTCGACGACGAGGAAGGCTCTTACCCAGAGCTTTTTTCGTTGGGGAGGGTTTTCGGGTGGTGGTGAATGACTGTCTTTCGAATCCTTTTCCGGTAAATTGCTTTCCGGCGATACATCGAAAAATCCAGCGGGTGCGCCGGCGGGGGTGCTTTCTTCATCGGTTTTATTCGACGCTGTGTCCGGCTCGTCGGTATTTTCCCCTTCGAATTCCATGTCTGCAATTTCGACGTAGAGTGCGTGGGGCACTTCCTGCTCGCTTCTGATAATGGCCTGTTCCCGGATAATTTCCGAGATTCGGAATTCCGGATTCTGATCGGTGTAGAAATCGGTTGGGTAATGAAGTTCCCCTTCGGGGCATTGTTCCAGTACAGACAATACAAGACTTTCGAGATTTGTCCCTTCGACGGCTGAAACGTCAATCAGGGCCTTCGGGGCGAGATTAACCTGCACCAGACCTCTGATTTCGGTTAGAAGGGGAGTTTCCAGATCAATCTTGTTCACTGCAGCAATGACGGGTTTACCGGATTTCTTAAGGAGGTCCATTACCGCCTGTTCTTCCTTCCCGGGAGACCGGGAGGCATCCACGACGTAGAGAACAACATCGGCGTCATCCAGGGATCGGTGAACCACATCCTTGAGATAGTGGTTCAGCTTCTTGTCGGAATCATGGTAACCGGGTGTATCGAGAAATATAATCTGACCGGCGGAGCGGTTGACGATGCCCCGGATCGCATTTCGGGTAGTCTGAGGAACCATTGAAGTTATGGCAACCTTTTCACCGCAGAGGGCGTTAAGCAGGGTGGATTTTCCGGCTGAGGGACGGCCGATGATGGCGGCAAATCCGCATTTCATATTCTGATGTCTCCAATATATCCTTGTCTCGTTCTTCCGGGCTTACTATATTACCTTAATTGACTGTAGCTGAAGCCCTCCGGGGATCCCCGCCGTTTGAAAGGTCTTTTCCCTGAATCCAGTGGCTTCAGCACCATCCTGTCCCGAAATGCGGATTCCCCGCGAGAGGTTACCAGTGTTTTATCTGAACAACGAAGAAAAAGACGGCAAAGCGGAAAAAGATGGTTTTGACGGCCTTCAGGCCAGACTTCTGAAAACCCGGACCTTACTGCTTTCCGGCGGTATAGACAAGGAATTGGCCGAACGTCTCATCAAACATATGCTGCTGCTGGAGGCCGACGGGGACGATCTGATCAAGGTGTTCATCGATTCACCCGGTGGAGATGCCGATGCGGGTTACGCCATATTCGATATGCTCAGGTTCATCAAACCCGAAGTCATCACAATTGGAATGGGGACTGTCGCCAGCGCCGCGGCCCTTGTGCATCTGGCGGCGAAGAAGGAAAACCGCTTGAGCCTGCCCAATGCCCATTTCCTCATCCACCAGCCCTTATCCGGAATCCGGGGTGTTGCCACCGAAATCGAGATTCATGCGCGGGAACTGGAAAAACTCCGGGCCAGAATCAACACTCTGATTGCCGAGGAAACCGGACAGGATGTGGATAAGGTTTCCGGGGATACCGACCGGGATTACTGGCTGAATGCTGAGGAAGCCATTGAATACGGATTGATATCCCGCATCATCACCAACCGGAGTGAGCTGGATTGAGAGCCGGAGGGCGATGGAAGTAGTGGCGAATCATCGATTCGTCTCCGTTAAGCAGTGCAATCAGGGGTTCTGAGTGCTTAAGCATGTATCGAACGACCCTTTGACTACCCATTCTCACGACAATCCGGCGCCAGGCCGGAAAATTGTTATTGATCCACTCGAGATAACTGTCCATGGAATCTCTTTGAAAATGAAGAATCCCTTCAAGAATATCTGAATCGCTGTAGAATCCGCAATGGAAATTCCGGGTGACGAAGGCTTCCGGGGGAAAGTCCCCGATGTCCAGCCCTGCAACCGGCAGGATGCGGCCGAGAAAATCCCGATAGCTGATTCCCAAGCGAAATGAGAGAAGTGAACTTGTTCATTTTGTCGGGATCGTTCCTCGGCTCTCGCCTCCGGTACGACCCTTGATCCGAATGAGCGCAGGGAAAGCATGGTTTCATACCCCGCGGCTCTGCCGCGGAACAGGGAGTCGCTCAAGCGACTCCGGGTCCAGGGCTCTGCCCTGGGGTATGATACCATTCATCCGGCAGGACGGCCCTCCCGCAAGATTGAATATCCGGCCATAAAGTTCAAGTGCCTTGAATCAGTTTGAAATTGTCGGAATGTCAGTTCTTGCCGGGTACTGAATCCAATTCGTTCAAACTGTCTTCCATACGAATCGTTCTGCGTTCGATTTCCTCCCAACTCTTGCTGAGATTTTTCAGATGGGTTGAAGCGGTTGACAGAGGTTTGATGAGCGCGGTGAAATCCCTTCGCAGACGGTCGATCCGCCGCCGCAATTCCTGCCCTTCGGCTGGGAGTGTCATCCCTTTCAGCCCGTAGGAAACGGTCTGCAGGTACGCGAACAGACTCATGGGACCCACCGGCAGTACACGGCGGCGCAGACATTCCTTCATCACCGTACCATCATCATCACGGAGCAGTCGGTAATGCATGTTCTCTGCCGGAATATACATCAGAGCGAATGACAAGGTTCCGTCGTCCGGCCTGATGTATTTTGAGGCGATAGTTTCGGCATGGGATACGATGGTGCGTCGTACTTCTCCTGTCATACCTCCCTCGTCGTCACTCAGCCAGTCTTCCAGGCGTTCAAGGGGAAATTTCGAATCCACCGGAACCAGCCGCGAACCCATGCGGATAACTGCATCTACTCTTGCGCCATCGGGAAAGGCGTACTGAGCCGTCCAGGAGCCCTCGGGAAGCCATGCGCGGAGGAGCTCTTCCAACAGCGATTCACCGAATCCGCCGCGAACCCTGGGAATGCGGAAGGCCTGATCCAGACCCTCAACCTTTTCCCCGATCCGGTCGAGGGAATCCAGCTGTCGTGAGATCCGGTGGAGGAGTTCCGACTGGGTCCCCTGATCCGGCTCGGCAAGCCGTCTTCTCAAAACCAAGGCGAGGATGATGGCGACAGCCCCGGCGGTAATAGCGGCAATCCATGCGATCTGAGCGGGAATCATGGCTTCATCATACACCCAAGTCGGCATCCGAGTGAAAGTTGGATATCACAGGTGATATTAACCAATAAATTGGTGAGAAATACCAAATAAGTACCGGGAATATCTCCAGCTTGAGTTCCTCTGCAGTTTCTTAGCTCATTTTCAGTGATAGTTCACGATTGGTACGGTCATTGCGTGTATTCCGGGTAATACGGTGATGTGTGAATATCTGTTTTATTTGACAAAAGTGAATCTCTGTATTAGTGTCGTAGTGCAGTAGTTTATAGACACAATTCAGGAGGAAAGACTATGACTCAAAGGAGAAAAGCACTTTCAGTGTTTTCCGCCGTCGGGGTGCTGCTGATCGGAGCAGCCGGGATGTTTCTGCTGACTTCGTTCAAGGCCAAAGCGGCTATGACCGAACAACCAGTTGAGATAAAAAATGTCAGGACACGTATTCTTTTACCCGGCCCTCAAACTGTATTGATCGAATCCGAAGGATTTCTCA
>DAOVYP010000154.1 GCA_030635565.1 Spirochaeta sp.
AATCCGGCTTCCTGAAAGATCCCGAGCAGCAACAGAACCGGAATCAATGGATACCCACCGGTAGTGAAGCCGATCAGACATGCGATACCAATGCGAAAATATAAGGTTAAACGCGATTTACTTTGATTGCCGAAGATCCCGAGAATCACCAGAAAACAGGAAAAACCCAGAAGAATTCGATATTGCCACATGAATCGTTCCAGGAATGGAGACTTGTCCACAAGATTGGGTATCAACAAAATGACACCGACATAAATGATGAGAGAGGAGAGTGCGGCGGCTATACGGTGACATCGCCCGGCATTCATACCTTAAGGATACTAGCCCAACAGCGCCAGACTGAACCAGGGCACATAGGTTATGAGCAGAACGGCAACGAGAAGTACGAGCAGGAATGGAACCACCTGCCTGTAAATCCGGCTCATCGGTTCGTTGAAGGTATAACTGGCCAGGAAGAGATTCATCCCCACCGGCGGTGTCAGATACCCCAGCTGCAGATTCGCCAGGAAAATTATCCCCAGCTGTACCGGATGTACACCGTACAGGGCGCCCAGAGGCACGATAAGCGGCGCGACAACCAGGATGGCTGAATAGATATCCATCAGGGTTCCGGTTAACAGCAGCGCCAGGTTGAGCAGGATGAGAAAGACGAATCTGGACGAAATGTTATCGCGAAAAAATGCCGTCAGCATCGTGGGGACCTGGGCGTCCACGATGTAATAACTCAAACCCTTGGCCATAGCGAGAATCACCAGTACGCCCCCGATAACAGGCACGCCCCGGCGTAAAACCCTGGAGATAAGTTCCAGAGACATTTCTTTCGTAACGAGAGTAAGCAGCAGGGTGTAGACGACGGCCAGGGCCGAGGTTTCCACCACTGTTGTCAGTCCAGTGAAGTAGGACACCAGAAGGACAACCGGTAACAATAGATCACCGGCGGCGCCCTTCAGGGATGAAAAGAAATCACTGACGACAAAGGGGATTCTTTCGTTCTTGTTCCTGACGGCCCGGACGATACCCATAGATGAAAGAGCCACCACCAGGAGAATACCCGGGAGCAGTCCGCCGAGAAACATGTCTTTGATACTGATCTGCGCCACGACACCGTACATGATGATGGGAAGTGCCGGAGGAAAAAGCAGCCCGACGCTTCCCGATGAGGTGATGAGTCCCCTGGAGAAGTCCTTTCCGTACTGTTTACTTTCCACCAGTACCGATGCCAGCAGTCCGCCGATTGCCAGAATCGTCACCCCGGAAGCACCGGTAAAGGTTGTGAAATAGGCACAGGCTACAACGGCCACAACCGCCAGACCGCCCGGAAGCCATCCCAGTGCCGCCCGGAAGAACCGGACAAGCCTCTTCCCGGAAGAGGTTTCAGAGAGCAGATAACCTGTGACTGTAAACAGAGGAATTGCCGGAATCATGTTTCCCGTAAGCATGTTATAGGCTTCATTCGGCAGGGTTGCGAGCATGCCCCAGTTGCCGGAAAAGAGGAATAGTGCCGTACCGCCCAGCATGACGTAAATGGGCAGACCCCGAACGCCCAGGAAGATAAGTGCTGCTATCAGGGGCCAGCGAAACCAGTGGAAAACATTCCAGAAAACTTCCTGACTGTCGTAAAAAGCAAAAGGAAGATCCGGAAAGACGACTTCAAGCAGATTAACGATACTCACCCAGGAAAATACAATTCCCAGAAACAAACCCAGAGCCAGCCATGGCGAGGCTTTTTTGTGAGGGCGCCAGAGAGCCCGAAGCGACATGGAGAGATAGCCGATGGGCAGAATAATAAGAATCAGCCGTATCGGCAGGACACCCACCGTCTCACCCGGCCCGAATCCACGGACCAGAAACGATGCCGAGGCAATGGCGAATGCCATGTTCACCGCCGTGACGGCGACACCTTTCACGATTTCAACATTCTTCCAGAAACGCCCCTCCGGTTCGGCCGATGAACTCAAGGAAAGATGCACACCCTCCCTGGAAGCGGTGATGCCCCCCACCCACGCCACCCAAACCACCACGTGGGTGAGGAAACCGGTGGACCAGACGAGACCGGATCCGCTGATTTTCCTCAATATAATCTCGAAAATCGGGACTACGGCCAGAGCCAGCAGAAATACACCGCCAATCAGATCTTCGATCAGTGCCACACGGTCGTCCCAGAGTCTCT
This sequence comes from Spirochaeta sp., assembly GCA_030635565.1. Lineage (GTDB taxonomy): Bacteria > Spirochaetota > Spirochaetia > DSM-2461 > DSM-2461 > UBA2779. The sequence goes on from DAOVYP010000154.1 coordinate 2,171, forward strand.
TCTTTGTATCAGCCATCAATCGTCCTGGTTATTTTTCATTTTCTGATCTCATCAAGCTTACTCAACAGATCGTCGTAAACCTCATGGGGAATAGCCTTGCCCTCACCTACCAGCAGCTCATGCCCGCCCATCATAACGGATTCCCAGGCATCAAGCCCTTCCTCATCAAGAACAACCTGCTGCAATCCGTTTTCCAGCATTACCCGCAGCGCCAATTCATTCAGGCGGATGGATTCAGTGTAAAATTTCCTGGCAACCCTGACCATGGATGCTTTCAGATCATCATGAAATTCCTCGGGGATTCGCGACCATGCCCTTTCGGACAACACCAGGCCGCCGATTACCGGGGCCAACCTGTATTCGGTCATGTACGGGGCCAGTGCGAACCACTGGAATGCCCCGGCCGCTACGGGGGGTGCGGTGAACGAGTTCGCGAGCCCGCTCTGAAGAGCCACCATGGTTTCATTAATACTCACAGGGACGACATTGAATCCCAGTGACTTGAAAGCCGAGCTCATCTCACTCTCGGAACTGGCCACCGCCAGGGTTTCCTTTCGGAGATCATCAGGGCTGTAAATCGGCCGGCGGCCGAAAATATAGGCCCATCCCGATTTCGACCAGGCCATGATTTCGAATCCTTCCTCCCGAAAGCGCTCGTCGAATCGATCTACGTAATTATCCAGGATATAATCAAGTTCTTCATCATCCTGAAGCAGACCCGGCAGTGTGAACACGAAAGTTTCAGGTACCATCACCTTAAGTCCATATGCGGAAAAAACCCCGGCATCTATCTGGCCGATACGCATTTTCCTCACCATGTCGCCCTCATCTCCGGCGACTCCCCCGGGATAGATTCTCATCCGGATCTGACCATCGGTAATATCACTCCACTCATCAGCCATTCGTCTGAGGGTGTTGTCCCACTCGGTCCCTTCAGGAAGTGGGCTGGCAAGTTTTATGGTGAGGGCGGAAAGCGACAGAGGCAAATGAAGCAGAAACAGGAGAAAAACGATGAGCCTCAAGGGACTCCCTTTCATAACATACCTCGACTTGTTACTTGAGGTTCTTTCAAAATGTGCCTTTGGCCCGGATACCGCGTTGGCTGAATGCTCGAGATGCTCATGTAACCCTGGTACACTGCGCTTTTTGTACTTCAACCTGCCTTGTCTCCGACCCAAATCCATCATTTTGAAAGAACCTCACTAGTAAAAATAAACATGAGTGCAATTTATCTCAAGTCTTCCAGGACAGAAACAAAATCCCGTAACAGATCGTCATCAACCCACTTCCCTTCGCCGACAACAAGCTCGTGCCCGCTGGTCATGAGTTCATACCACTGCTGCAGCTCCGCCGGGCTGAGCCCAGCCACTTGAAGTCCGTGACGATTCATGACATTCATGGCCTCGATATTAAGACGCTCGGACTCCACATAAAAATCCCGGGCAACTACATCAATAGCCGCCTGCAGCTCATCATGATAACGTTCCGGGATTCGATTCCAGGTTCTTTCACTGATAACCAGACCTCCCAGTACAGGGGCCAGGGGAAAGTCGATCATATTGGGAGCCAGTGCGAACCACTGGTAGGCCGCAGCCATCATGGGAGGACCGTAAAACGCGCTCACCATGCCGCTCTGCAATGCCACCATAAGTTCACTCAGGGATACGGGAACGACATTGAATCCGAGTGCCTTGAAATTCACCGCCAGCTCTTCATCGGCAGTGCTTACCGACAGTTTCTCGTTCATGAGGGAATTCGGAGTCCTGATAGGTTTCTTTGTAAAGAAGTAGGCCCAGCCGCTCTTGGACCAGGCGAGAATCCGAAATCCCTCATCGATGAAATCCTCATCGAATCTCGGGGTGAATTCATCGATGACATAATCAAGTTCAGCCTCGGACTGCAGCATTCCCGGAAGGCTCAGGACGAAGGTTTTGGGTACGATGGACTGGAGTCCGAATGCGGTAAGAACTCCCGCATCCAGCTGTCCGAAGCGCATTTTGCGTATCATGTCGGCCTGATCCCCGGCGACCCCACCGGGATAAATCCTCATTTTCACCTGTCCATTGGTGATATCCACCCACTCGGCCGCCATGCGTTTCAGGGATGAATCCCAAACTGATCCTTCCGGAAAAGGGCTCCCCAATTTCACCGTCAAAGCCGAAAGCGGTATGAGCGATACAAACAGAATAATGAAAATGAGTAATCCTGCTTTTTTCATTATGGTCATCATTGAATCCTTTTTACTTACTTAGAAATCAACCAGAAAAAAGTACTCGATGTTTTCAAGCAGCCATCGGGCCTTGTTCTGGTATATGAGAATCATCAGCCGGGAGTCGGGATTGGCTTCCGGATCTATGGAAAGAGCCGCATCGAGATACCCGCGGAAACCCGCGACATCCTGTGCTTTCACCGATACGGCCGTGGCCATGGTGAGATGAGGTGATGGATCGGTTCCGTCTGAAAGGGCCAGGGCCCGGTAATAATGATAGAATGCCCGTTTCTCAGCATCATCTCCAACCCCCGCGGCAGCATAGTAATCATCCATGTACGCAGTAGCGGCAGCACTGCGCCTCCTCATGTTCACCAGTATCGAGGAAGGAAGAGACAGCTGGAGCTGTATCATGATGTCATGGACTCCCGGATTGGCTTCATCCAGTTCCAGGGAACGGTAGAGCAGCAAAGCCGCCTTGTCCAGAGTCGTGGTGAGTTCCATGTCGAAAGGATCTGTGCTTGCCATTCCAAGCCAGGCCATACCCGCCCAGTAGGCTGTATCGGCATCATCCTCCTCAAGCAGTGCCATGGCATCGTCGTACTCATCGGCTTCCAGAAGAGCCTGGAATTCCTCATGCCTGAGATACAGGGCCTGCAGAAGATAATCTCTCCCGCGCAGATAAAGTTTCTTGGCTCTTTTCCGTCCCTCATCAGCCTCGCGCCAGTACATATCATCCAGCATGCCTGCAGGCATATGGACAAAAGCGCCGGAATACATCACAAAATTCTTCCCTGTGGCCGATGCCAGGTCGGAGTTCTCCGGGTCTTTTTCCAGAATAATCTCGTACAGTTTCAAAGCCAGAGGCAGGGAATCGGCCACAAGTTGAGGATCGTTATCCTTGGTGAATGCTCCCGAGCCTTCCGGAGATGAAAGCATATCCGCCACGGAACGGACGGCAGCCCTCTCAATGGACCTGCATGATACGAGCGCAAACGCCGCCAAAGCGGCCAGGAACAGGAGAAAGCCTTTCTTCATACTGACAATTATCATTTCTAACGCTCCGGTACACAAGACGTTACAGGTAATTTAGCAGGCCGGGCAGCTGTATGGATATCCGGCGATAGGCCGTCGGCATGGGCAGCTCCTGCAGATCTTCCGGAAGAATATAACTCATTTCAGGAAGTTTGATTACCGGGGCTGTTCCCCGAACGTTGTTACGCCGGAAAATCCGGGGCCGGAGAACTTCTCTGTACCGGGTATAAACATGAACCTGTTCCGGCAATTCTCCCGCGGGTTCCCACCATTTCTCAAGACCTCCGATTTCAGATTCAGCCGGAAAAACCCAGAGCCCCCGGCCTATGCCCTCCGTTCTTTTCCGCATCAGGACTTTCCCGCCGTCATAGAGGATGGCCAGGTTTGTCTTTTTTTGGATGACCTCCTGGCGCCGCCGCGCTGGTATGCTTTCCTGTCGTCCCTCCGACCGGGCCAGACAGCTGTAGGCCAGGGGACAGTCCCCGCATCGGGGAGACCGTGGGGTACAGACCTGCTGACCAAGCTGCATCAGCGCCGCGTTCATCTCCCCGGGATTCTCAAGGGGCATCAGTTCC
>DAOVYP010000408.1 GCA_030635565.1 Spirochaeta sp.
CGGCCACAGCTCACATCCCTGTCGCTGGATATCGAAACCGGCCGGGAGGGAACCCTGTACGGCCTGGCAATGGACATTTCCGGTCCTGCAGGTGAGTTTCGACATGTTGCCGTACTGGAAGCGTCGGCGCCGGCCGGAGGAAGAACATCCGATATACCCTCGATCACATCACAAGGCTCATCGGGCCGGCCGATGACAGTTCGTTATTTGCCCACCGAAGCCGACCTACTTCGTTTTCTGATTAAAACGATTACCGAGTCCGATCCCGACATACTCATCGGTTGGCATGTCATCGGTTTCGATCTCTCGTTTCTGGACGGCAAGAGCCGTGAGTTCGGACTTCCCCTGCGCATCGGCAGGGGGCATTCTCCCCTTCGGCTTATCGAACGTCCCGGCTCCCTGCCCATCGCCGATCTGGAAGGGCGGCTGGTTATCGACGGCCCTCCGGCCCTCCGCGGCGCCTTCCTCCGTTTCTCCGACTGGCGGCTTGATACCGTGGCTCACGAACTCCTGGGCCGGGGCAAGGACATCGCCGCCCATGGCAGTGACACGGTGGATGAGATCGAGAGGCGCTTCCGTGAGGATATGGGCGCCCTGGCCCGGTACAACCTGGAAGATGCCGTTCTTGTGACTGAAATTTTTCACCGTACCGGTGTATTGGAACAGATGGTGTCCCGCAGCCTCATCACCGGTCTCCCTCCGGATCAGGTCCATCGCTCGGTAGCGGCTTTCGACCGATTCTTCCTGCCCAGGCTGCACCGGAAAAATATGGTCGCGCCGAACCAGAGTGATATCAGTGCCGGCGCCCCGGCCCCGGGGGGCATGGTGTTCTCCGAAGGTGCCGGCCTGTTCGAAGATGTGGCGGTCCTTGACTTCAAGAGCCTCTACCCCACGGTAATCCGGACTTTCCACATCGATCCATATTCGCTCATCAAGGCCCCGGAGCATCCACTCGAGACCCCGGCGGATATCACCTTCTCCCGGTCTGAACACATACTTCCGTCTTATCTGAGCGAGCTGATGGAGAAACGAACCGCGGCGAAGGAATCCGGGGACGCCGCCCTGGCCCAGGCGGTGAAAATTCTGATGAACTCGATGTACGGGGTGATGGGGTCCACCGGCTGCCGCTTCTACAAATCCGAGCTTCCGACGGCCATCACCGGTATCGGCCGCTGGGTGCTGGATTCAACCGCTGAACGTCTGAAAGCCTGGGGCTACAAGGTACTGTACGGCGATACCGATTCGGTGTTCGTTAAACTGAAAACAGATGAGAGGCAGGATGCCGACAATGCCGGCCGCCGGCTTGCTGTCCGGGTGGATGAATATTTCCGGGATATCATCCACAGCCGATACGGCATTCCTTCCCGGCTGGAAATGGAATTCGAAAAGCGCTATGTCAGGCTTTTTCTTCCCAGGATGCGCAGCGGCAGCGGCAGTGAGGCGGCAGTAAAACGATACGCCGGTCTGCTTCCCGATGGTACGGTGGAAATCAAGGGCATGGAATTCGTCCGGTCCGATTCAACAGTTCTGGCCCGGGAATTTCAGTACGAACTGTTCCGGCGTTACTTCGCCGGAGAGGATCTGAAACCCTGGATCCGGGAGACTGTCACCCGGCTCAAGGACGGGGAGTTTGATGACAAGCTCGTCTACAAACGCAGGCTCTCCAGACCGGCCCGGGATTACAAGTCGCCCCCGCCCCATGTCAGGGCGGTTAAAATGCTCGATCCCGACGGCTCCCGTGATCTTCGGGAGGTTGAATATGTGATGACTCCCGGCGGACCGGTACCTCTTGAGCTTGGTCCCTCGGAGATCGACTACAATCACTACATCGAGAAGCAACTCCGCTCCCTGGCCGACGACGTACTGGCTCAGCAGGGGGAGAATTTCGACTCGGTTATCGGCGGTAAACAGCTGGATCTGTTTTAAGACTCCACTGAAAAAGTAATCTTGCCGAAAATCCAGATTTATTTTTCTAGTTTGTGATATATATCACAGTTTGTTCCTCCCTTCACGGTGTAGCATCGTCCTTCGGAGGAAGATATGAAAAAACAAAAAACGATAGCGGTTCTTCGATTGATCAGTGAACTTGTCGCGATTGCACTCTTCGTGTTCCTGCTGTTGAACCATAAGCTTCCGTTTTGGATCGCGTTGTTCGGAATTTCCGTAGTGCTGTCGTTCGCTTTAGGGCGGTTTTACTGTTCCTGGATCTGTCCTATGAACACGCCGTTCAGGGCCATCGACTGGCTTTACCGAAAATTGGGAATTACGAGGTTGAAAGCACCGAAATTCCTGAGCAACAGGTTTGTTCGTATAGGTTTTCTGGTTTTGTTCGTAGTTTCCATGATTCTCAATATACGATTGAGCCTGAAACTGAATATTTTACTGTACGTAGCGATTTTTTCAGTCCTGCTCACATTGCTGTTCGAGGAAGCCTTCTGGCACCGTCACCTTTGTCCCTTTGGAACAATCTTGAGCATCAGCTCGAGGAAGGCCCGTTATGCCCTGAGAATCGAGGAAGATGCATGTATCGAATGTGGAAAGTGCCAGAAAGTCTGCCCTTCGACATCCATTGTGACTCTTGAAAATGGGAAACGAAGGAATTTCGGTCATGAATGTCTGCTCTGCGCTAACTGCATTGACGCTTGTCCTGTATCGGTCTGCCAATTTGAATGGAACTGACCATCCACCGCGATTTCCGGGTGAATCTCACCTCTGCTGAGCACCATCCCGATCAGATCAACTTTCGGATGTCGGGTGAGAAAAACCATCCCCCCGATATCGCAAGGACCGCCGCCATGTGAATAGATAACAGGTATCGTCCCGCGGGGTTCATCAAGGAAGAAAGGGCCTTCTTCAACCGCGGGGGCGTATCCGGTAATGATACTGAAGAGTAAAGCTGTATATATAATGGGTTTCCAATTCATGTTCATCAGCCACCTCATTCGTAAATTA
>DAOVYP010000436.1 GCA_030635565.1 Spirochaeta sp.
AGGGCATTCATACCGGAATCGCATCGAATGGATCCGGAAGCGCCGTCCCCTTTGATTGAGATGACGACTGCCGCCGCTTCCATGGTTTTCTGCAGACGGGTGGCCAGTATGCCGGTGATGCCCCGGGGAACTTCGTCATCCGCCAGGATTACCATCCGGCCGCCCAGTGCTTCCATGGATTCGTAAGCCCCGGGTCTTATCTTGTCCCAGAGTTTCTCACCTAATGACCGGCGCTTTTTATTGAGGTTCACCAGTTCGTCCGCCAGTGAGGCGATACGGGCCTGATCCGATTCCAGAAACAAATTCACCCCGACATCAGCCCGTCCCATCCGTCCTGAGGCGTTGATGAGGGGACAGAGCTGCCAGGCCATCTCGGTGGTACCGATCCGCCCTTCGTGCAGTCTCTGCCTGATGAGCAATTCCCGCAGGGCCGCCCGACGCTCATTCAGTGAATCACTGACATTCAAGCGGTTCAGACCCATACGGACCATGATGCGGTTCTCGTTTTTCAACGGCATCAAATCGGCCAGGGTGCCCAGGGCGACCAGATCCAGTCCCCTCCTCCAGGAATTAAAAGCCCCGGAAACATTCCTGTAATGCAGGGTTATCATCAGGTTTCGCAAGGTGGTGATTGCACCGCTGTTTCCCGGGAAATACCTCGCCATGCGGCTGCCGTTCTCCAGCTCTTCAAGGGAATGCCCCCGGAACGCCGGGAATGCCGCGGCAATATCAGGTGCCGTATCCGCCACATGGACGTCCGCACCTCCGAAAAAATCTGAAATCAGGGGGATCTGTTCACCAATCCCGTAAGTGAAGAGAGGATGCCCTTCGATGAACTGCAGGAACCGGGTACGGTCCGTTTCACCGGCGGCGGCGGAAACCGAAATTCGTCCGGCTTCCATAAGATTTCGTATCCGGACCGCTTCCAGGATGATATCTTCACCCTCCCTCCGAGTCAGAATGAGGCAATATTCCGTCCCCCACATTTCGGTGCCCGCCAGGGTCAGGGCCCATTGGAATTTGGAGACCACCGCTACGGCACAGAGGCCGGTAAAGGGGTAAGATTCGGTAATCTTGGGGTTGATGATGGCGTAAGCATCCGGAAGCTCGTCTCCACGGGGCATATGATGGTCGAAAACCAGAACATCCATTCCCAGTTCACCAGCCAGCTTGATTTCCGAAAAATCGGTGATGCCGCAGTCAACACTTATCACCAGAGTGACATCCTCTGCGGCATTTTCAACCAGCACCCGGGGATTCAGGCCATAGTCCTCGTCACCGAGGGGAACCCGCCATTGGGGATTCAGGCCGATCATGCGCAGGGTTTCCACCATCAGAACCGTGGATGTGATACCGTCGGCGTCCTTATCGCCGCAGATAAGAACCTTCTCGCCTTCTTCGGCTGCGGCCAGAACCCGTTCCACAGCCTTTTCCATATCAGGAAAGATGAAAGGGTTATGAAGGTACCGCTCATCCTCCTCAAGAAAAAATGCGATCTGATCCGGTGCCGTCATCTCACGCCGGGTCAGAATCGAGGCCGTAAGCAGATCGAGATTGTGAGCCGCCGCCAGGGCACGTACCTTATCGCCCTCAATCGGCGGTTTCTCCCACTTCATTCCGGTGCTATCTCCTCAAGGATCAGACTTCCGCGCATCGGCGGCACCTTGGAGCCGATGCACACCGAACCTTCCAGCCGCAATGCTCCGGCCTCCAGCCTGGCCTCATCCTCCGCCCAGAGTTTCATCAGCGTATCACCCGCCGCCACACTCTCGCCGGTTTTCTTTATCATTTCAATACCGGCCATGGCCTCCACCGGATCGGCGGCCGTATCCCTGCCGACACCCAGGGCGACTCCGGCCATACCGACCGCGAACGCATCGATTTCAGTCACGAAACCGGCCTCGGCCGCTTTAACGTCCCGGGAGTATTTCGCCCGTGCTGAGCCGTCCATGGCATCCAGCTCGGCAAGCCTGCCTCCCTGGAACTCGACGTTGTCCCGGAACTTCGCCATCGCCGAACCGTCGGCTATCGCCGCCAGGCAGCGCTCATCCGCCACCGCGACATCCTTCTCGATTCCCGCTGCCACAATCATCCAGGCCGTCAGCCGGAGAGTCACTTCCATAACATCCGCCGGTCCCTCCCCCCGCAGACAGGCGATGGATTCCTCCACTTCCAGGAAGTTGCCCACCATGCGCCCCAGGGGCTCGGACATATCGGTGAGAACCGCCACAACCCGGCGGTCCAGGCTTTCTCCGGTCCGTACCAGCGACTCGGCCAGTGCCCGGGCATCCTCGGGAGTTTTCATGAACGCGCCTTTACCGCATTTCACGTCCATCACCAGGGCGTCGGACCCCTCGGCAAACTTCTTCGACAGAATACTGGCGGTAATCAGAGGAATGGATTCCACCGTGGCGATAACGTCCCGCAGGGCGTACATCTTCCGGTCGGCGGGAACCACGCGTTCGCTCTGACCGGTCATGGCAAATCCAACACTGCCTACGCCGTCACGGAACCTCGTCGGACTCAAAGCAGTGGTATAGCCGGGAATGGTATCCAGCTTGTCCAGTGTACCTCCGGTATGACCCAGCGCCCGGCCGCTCATCATCGGTACTTTCACACCACAGGCCGCGGCAATGGGAGCCAGAATCAGGGAAATTTTATCACCGACACCGCCGGTGGAATGCTTGTCGACGAAGGGTCCGGAGATGCCGGAGAGATCGATAACTTAGCAGGAATGAATCCTGGCCCGGGCCCGGTAGCC
>DAOVYP010000125.1 GCA_030635565.1 Spirochaeta sp.
CAAAGGCGGTTCTCCGGGGTATTACCGATCGGTGATTCATTTCTCCGGTGATGACGTCAGATTTACCCTCGATTCGAGGACTCCGGATGCCCTGGCCCTCGCTGTGAGATCAGGCATACCCATCTTCATGGATGACAGCATCTCCGATGAAGACTCCATAAACGTGAGCATGGCCGAAGCCGAAATGCCCTTCGCCGCCCAGCGTTCCAGACTCCAGGACGAGCTCGGACGTCGTGTGGAAGAAGAGGATTATGAACAGGCCGCAATGCTCCGGGACCGGATCCGGCAGATAGAGCAGCGGATGCAGACCGAGAAAGAATGAATGGTATCATACCCCAGGGCTTGCCGCGGGGGTATTAAACCATTCTTTCCCGGCACTCGTTCGGAAATACCCGAGGGTACTTCTCTCTCTTCGTTTGGGAATGAAAAGGAGTCTCCAGTGCAATTCCCGGGATTCAAACATCCTCTCACCGGAATCGTCGTACCCTTATCGGCAGTAAAGAGCAATAAAAGCGTCGGAATCGGAGAATTTACCGATTTGCCGGCCCTGGGCCGCTGGGCCGTCTCCACCGGTCTCCGGCTGATTCAGATTCTCCCCGTGAACGACACGGGATTCGAACGGTCACCCTACAGTGCCCTGAGCGCCTTCGCCCTCCATCCGGTTTATGCCGGACTGGAAGATTTCCCCGAAACGAAATCCTCCGGCGTTATCGCTGTTGATATCAAAACTCTCAAAGCCGACCTGGAAGCATCTTTGCCTGAAAACAGGAATATCAATTTCGACGCGGTTCTCACGGGTAAAATGCGAATTCTCCGATCCATGTGGGATTTGGCTGCCAAGGCCGATATCAAGGCGTCGGAACGGTGGGAAAAAACAAATTCCTGGGTCAGGAATTATGCCCTGTTCTCATTACTCAAGAAAGAAAACGGCCTGAAATCCTGGCTTGAGTGGGAATCCTGTCGGGATCCGAGTGACAGGGAACTGGCTGAACTCTGGAAAAAGCGAAAAAAGGAAGCCGCATTCTGGGTGTGGCTTCAATGGCGGCTGGAGTCCCAGTTCAAGGCCGCGGCGGAAGAACTTGCTTCACTGGGTATCGCCCTCAAAGGCGATATACCCATACTCATCAACGACGACAGTGCCGACGTCTGGGCCGAGCGCTCCAATTTTCACCTGAACTTACGGGCCGGTTCTCCTCCCGACGCCGGCTCTCCGGAGGGACAGAACTGGGGTTTTCCCACCTACAACTGGAACTACCAGCGTAATAACGACTTCCGCTGGTGGCACGACAGGCTGGGTCAGGCCGCCAAATTCTACCATGCCTACCGCATCGATCATGTCCTCGGTTTTTTCCGTATCTGGGCCGTACCCGAAGAAGATATTTCGGCGCTGAACGGTTATTACGAACCCTCGGTCCCGGTCAACCGTCACGACTTCGAAGCCCTGGGTTGGGATGATGAACGTATCACATGGCTCTCCCGGGCCCATCTTCCCGGGAATGAACTTCGTGAAACCTTCAGGGAAGAAGCACCGAGGGTTCAGGCCATGCTGGAACAGATTGGTCTGGATGACCTCTGGCGCGCCCGCCCCGACGGCCCTGCCGAAAAAGAGGTAGCGGCTTCCACCCTGAGCGATGAATCCAAAGACCGGCTCATCCGGGTCCTGAGGAACAGAACCCTGCTCAGTATCGGTGAGGATATCTGGCTGCCCTCCCTGAACTACCGGAATACCCGAGGCTGGAACAGCCTCTCCGACGGCGACCGCGAGGCTCTCGGCGGGCTCTTTCACAGGACCGGGGAAGCCTCAGAGGCTTTGTGGGAAGAAACCGGCCGGGAATTGCTGGGCATGATGAAGAGGGACGGCGGCATGCTCATCTGTGCCGAAGATCTGGGCTCCATCCCGCCTTCGGTTCCCGGGGTTCTGGCGGATCTCGGAATTCTCGGACTGAAAGTGACCCGCTGGGCCCGGAAATGGGACGAACCGGGCCTGCCCTACATACCCTTTAACGAATATCCCGAACTCTCGGTTACCAGCAGTTCGGTGCATGATTCCACCACCCTTCGGGGCTGGCTGGCCCTCGAGGCCCGGGAAGACCGGGAACTGCGTCGTGCCCTGGAACTGGCGGAGGATGCCGACCTGTCTGGAAGCTCCGGGGTAAAAAAGGTTCTCGAAAGACTGCAGGATTCCGCCTCACTGATAGCCACTTATCCGATACAGGATCTACTGGCTCTGGATTCCTTCTGCGTCACCGTCAATCCTGAAGACGAACGTATCAATATTCCCGGTACGGTTCAGGAAAGCAACTGGACATGGCGCATGAAGGTCGGCATCGAAGAACTGATGGAACGTCCCGGACTGACCATCGCTATAAAAGCCCTGTGCGGCAGAAGAAAGAGAAGCACCATTGTGGTGTCCAGGAATTTCGGCGACATGATAAAATGATAATATTGTGGAGTTACCCGGAATCATGGAGACAAGTGCCCCCAAGTTCGTTGGAGCCGAGCCTCCAGGGCGAGACCCGCTGGAACAAGGGGTACTTGCAGCAATGATTCCGGGCAGTCCCGTTCACGATATTCAACAGTTTACAATTGTATGTTCGTGAACGGCTTTACGGGACACTACACTTGTTACATGAGAGGTATAACATGATTAAATCCGCTACCGTTCCCTCTATTCCATTAAGCAGGAATGCCCGAAAAAAACTGAACCTCTCCGACGAGCGCTTCGATGCCGGAGGATACCTCAAGATCAGAACACGGAAGGAAGCGAGGGAATTATCTGTTCTGTATGCAAATATCGAGCCGGAGGCCGCCCCCCCGGCCTCGGACCTGTTCGGAGCCGCCTACATCATCACGGCCTGGCGCCTCCTCCTGGACCTCTTTGCCGAGGGTCCGGATCCTTATGAGAAAGGGGCTCTTGCCGCCGCCGATATGAGCGCCGTGGATCGGGATGCCGCTTTAATCGATATCATAAAGGGCTTCCCCGACGAAGAACTCTGGCATGGCCGCAGTTCCCCAAGGGAGGCCCTGAAGGGTAACAGCGGCCCCTTGAGCGGCCGTGAAACCGTTATCAGGCGATGGACTCTTGTTTCCCTGTCTGCCGACGATCCGGCCTTCTCTCTATTTCGGGAACTCTTCATCGATCCGGAATCCGACGGTACATCCGGCGACAACGAAAAAACCACCGCATTATGGAAGAGCATCGAAACCTCCGATCCGACGATGGCGCCCCGGGAACCCGAAGAGGCGCCTCCACTGGCCACTTTGAGAAAACCAGTTCAGGCGGCCCCGAATTCGGTGAAAGATCAGCTGCTCTACATTCTCACCCGCTGGGGTGACCTGCTGGGAGACTGGGCCGCCGGTCTTGTCGGTGCCCTGGACATGATAGAAGAAGAGACACGTCCCCGATTCGGGGGCCCGGGACCGGTGCAGCGCCCCGGTTTCTCCGATCTGGACGAAACGGCCAGGTTCAGCAGCGATGATGATTGGATGCCCCGTGTGGTGATGCTGGCAAAGAACGTCCTGGTCTGGATGGCCCAGCTTTCACAGAGCCACGGCCACCCGATACAGACACTGGACGCCATTCCCGACGAAGAACTTGCCCTCCTTGCTTCCCGGGGCTTCAACGCCCTATGGCTCATCGGGCTATGGGAACGCAGTAATGCCAGCCGGGAAATAAAGCGGCGAATGGGGAACCCCGAAGCCGCCGCCTCGGCTTACTCCCTGTACGGGTACGATATTGCCGGAGAACTCGGCGGCTGGAGTGCACTGGAAAATTTGAGGGGACGGGCCGAAGCACATGGAATCCGGCTATCCAGCGACATGGTGCCCAATCACGTCGGACTGGACTCCGACTGGGTGAGGCATTATCCGGAACGGCTCCTGAGTGCCGACTACTGTCCCTACCCGGCCTACGGTTTCAACTCCGACAATCTGTCGGAAGACGGTTCGGTGGATATCCGGATGGAGGATCATTACTGGGACCACAGCGATGCCGCCGTCGTCTTTCAGAGAACAGATAACAGCACAGGAGAAACCAGGTACGTTTACCACGGCAACGACGGCACCACAATGCCCTGGAACGATACCGCACAGATTGATTTTCTGAATCCTGAAGCCCGGGAAGCCGTGATTCAGGACATTCTGCATGTAGCCCGGAATTTCTCCATTATCCGTTTCGACGCCGCAATGGTGCTGGCCCGCAAGCACATCCGCCGACTCTGGTTCCCCGCCCCGGGCTCCGGAGGCGCCATACCCTCCCGCTCGGAGTTCGCCCTCTCGGACGAAGATTTCATGGCGGCCTGTCCTGAAGAATTCTGGCGGGAAGTTGTGGACCGGGTCGCCTCGGAAGTACCGGGAACCCTGCTGCTGGCCGAAGCCTTCTGGATGATGGAGGGATACTTTGTCAGGGTCCTTGGCATGCACCGGGTCTACAACTCGGCATTCATGAATATGCTCCGGGATCAGAAGAACAACGAATACCGGGACATGATCAAGGAAACCCTGGCATTCGATCCCGGTATACTGCAGCGATTTGTCAACTTCATGAACAATCCCGACGAGGAAACTGCCGTCGAACAGTTCGGCAATGACGACCGGTATTTCGCCGCGTGTACACTGCTGGCCACACTTCCGGGTCTGCCTATGTTCGGTCACGGTCAGATCGAAGGTCTGTCGGAAAAGTACGGCATGGAATATGTCCGGGCCTACAGGGACGAACAGCCGGACTCGCTTCTCGTTGCACGGCATGAGCGGGAGATTTTTCCCCTGCTGGCCCGCCGCTCACTCTTCGCCGGGGCTCCCTCTTTCCGACTCTACGACCTTGTCGGTGATGACGGCATCAATGAGAACGTTTTCGCCTATTCCAATTCCGACGGTTACGGCCGGACGCTGGTAATAGTCAACAACAGCTTTGAAAGGGCAACCGGCAGGATTCGCCGGGCGGCACCTGTAAATATCGGGGATATGAAAATCCTGAATGAAAACCTGGGATCGGCTTGGGGGCTCGGCGATGCAGCCGGTGACAACTGGTTCCTCATGCGCGATCATGTCGGCGGGCTCTGGTATCTCCGTTCCGTGGAGAGCCTCAAAAGCGAGGGTTTATCGGTCATGATCGATGGGTTCGGCAGACAGGTCTTCATGGATTTCCGTATCGAGAAAGAAACCCTCGATGGACTCTGGGGAAAACTGGCAGCCGAATTGGCCGGTACCGGGACTCCGGACCCGGACGCGGCTGTCGCCGAAATTCGCCTCCGCCCCATTCATACGGTACTGGAAGACATCTTTAAGGAAAATCTCATCACCCGTCTGGCTGAATCAATCCGCCGGGGCAGACGGCCGGATGCCGGTAATAACTTCTCCGAACAGCTCACGCTCCTGGCAAAGCGACACAGCGAACTGATCGGATTGCAGGGGTTGTCCGGTTCCACATTTGATGAGACGACTGAGCTTATCAGGAAACGTTTGGCCGGATCTGCCGGACTGTGGCGCTTTTTCGGCGGGGGGGTCCGCCGGCGGATGAAGCGCCGCTTTACACTCCCGGAATGGGACGAAGCGGTACTTCTTGCGACCTGGAGTCTTCTGGCCTCACTGGCGGCCATGGTATCCGACAGGCCGCCCATTGAAGTCTGGGATTCCTGGGATCTGGAGAAATGGATCAGACAAGGCCGCCTCCCTCCGGGAACCGATGGAATCATACAGCCGCTCAAGATGACGTTGTCGGCCGGATCATGGATGGAAGGCCTCCCGAAATCCGGTGAAGCCCTTTCCGGTCTGATGTCCGACAGGTTGGTACGGGAAACCTGCGGAGTTAACGCCTGGGACGGGGTACTCTGGTATAAAATGGAAGGCTGGAATGATACCGTCCGGTCTCTGATCCTCACCGCCGCCGCCGATACGGATTCCGGCCGGGAGCGACGCAGGAAAGCCCGGGTCCTGAAAGCAATACTGAAGAAATGGCATCGGGCCGACATTGCGGCCGATTACCACGTGGACCGTCTTCTTGCCGCCGCTCGTTGACGGTCCGTCGGAGGAGAAAGTAGACTACGCCCATGAATGAGGTGGTGCTGGTTACCGGCAGCGAATCGCTGACAGGTCGAAAACTCATCGAAAAACTGCTGGCACGAGGCTCACAGGTCGTGGCTCCCGTCGCCGGTAAAGAAACCGATACAAAAGAAACCGGCACTCCCAATCTCACAGTCCTCACCTGGAACCGGTCATCCTGGTTCTCCACCAAGGCCGTCATAAGGGAAATCATCAGAAGATTCGATAAAATCGACGCCGCCTGGGTGCTGCATCAGCCGACTCCCTCGGTTCAGGATTTCTCCGAAGTGGGCAGCAGTGACATTGAGACCGTACTGGAACAATCGGTGAAAGGAAGTGCTGCCCTTGTTCGGGAGATTATCCCGCTGCTGGAAGCTTCCGGAGGCTTCCTGGGTATGGTGGTACCTCACCGGAGCGGAGGCGCCCCCGGACCCCTGGACGCCCTGGCACTGGGAGCTTTTACCGGATTCTCCGGTTCCCTGATCCGGGAAACCGACCCCTCACTCTGGGCCTGCGGATTCTTCTGCAATTCACCCGATGCCGAAGGCTTTACGGCCGATCTCATCCGCCTGCGGGAGGAGAAGCCCGGCAAGCTGCGAGGCCGATGGTACAAGTATGCCGACGGGCGCAGGCCATTCGGCGGATCCTCCATCGTCGATACGATCAGTTGAGGCGATTTCAAAAATCTCCGATTTTCGAAATCACCCAGACCTATAGAAAAGTTATTTCATAGAATAACTTTTCGACCCAATAACTGAAAGTCTTTCAGAATGGGAGTTTTGAAAGATCCTCAGTTGAAGGAATAATTCATGAAA
>DAOVYP010000424.1 GCA_030635565.1 Spirochaeta sp.
GATCCGGCGAGAAATCCCGCACCCGCAGTCAGTGAAAACGGTAATACCAGCAGTACGGTATTGAGCTGGTCGTTCCGTACACCGAAAACTATCGCCGCATATGATGGCGGTTTTCTGGTGGAAGACGGTGTTGAACAGGAACGTCGGGTCAAGGACAGTGAATTCAACGCAATTTACGACAGGGTGGTTCTCAGGTTTGACCGGGAGGGCCAATATCTGGGGCATCTGGGTCGTGAGGGTTTCGGCGGTTCACCATTCCCGTATATTTCCTCGATTGACGTCCGGGAGGATGGTGGTATTGTGGTCACCAGCCGCGTACCCGGTGCATGGATGAGCTACTGGTACAACCGCGAAGGACATCCTGTCACCACAATCAGGATTCGAGAGGATCAGCTTCCGGGCCTGGAGGAAGGCGGCAATGTGGCGGTTTATGCCGTCCGTCCCGATCCGGTGGAATGGTCTCTGCATATCCGGCTTGACGTTTATCCTGACGGGAGGCTGGGAGACACACCTGATCCGCGTCTTTACACCCTGAATCTGTCTACCCTTGAATACACCGATCCGATTTTCCTGATTTACAATGAAGGCAATGCCGAATCAGATGTCCCCTCCGTTCCTCCGGAATACCTGGGTACTACAGTAGATGGAAGTCACATGATGCTGTATCCCGAAGGGCCGGAACGCTACAGAATGACCCTGGTTGACGGACAGGGGCGTATCGTTCAGAACAGGCGTCTCAAGGTAGACGGTCAGGCAACGGTTTACCGTCGTTTCCGACTCCAGAACGACGGACTTCTTACCGGAATTTTTTTCGGTCCGGATGAGGCTTTCATCGCCTGGTGGCGGGTGGACAAAATTATCGGGAATGAACGTTAGCCCCCACGATTACAACAGGGAAGAGCGTAAGAACTCATCATGGTGGTCGTCCCGGCATGCCTCCGGAACAGGTGGTTTAGACACCCTCAGACGTGCACGAAGATTGACTCTGATGGATCTGCTTCTGCTTTTAGTCATGATGGGTGTGCTGATTCCCTGGATTTTGCAAATGGAGGATACTATCGATGCCGGCCCTTACAAGGTTCGAGTAGACGAACGTCACCGGAACGGTGAGCTCGTTCTCATTCTGAAAATCTCCCTTCCACGGGGTTCGGTAATGACGGATGATGATGCAGTGGGTTGGATAATCTTCGATGAAACAGGTTCTATGTTGCACCGGGAGTATGATTTACCCCCTGCACCCGGTAAATCCCGGGAATTTGTCTATCTGGTTGGCCTGGAGCGTTCCGTCAGCTGCGAAATTATTGCGGGTATCGATAAAGTGGTGATTCTCATCGGCGAAGACTGAGTTGACGATGAATGAACGGTGAGTTAACTTAAATATAAAAGGAGGAGCGCTGTGTTCCAACTGTATTTGTTAACCGTGCTTACAAATGTCCTGGCAGGACTGGCGCTGGCCACCGGCTTCCTGACTGAACGATTTGAGCGATTTTCCGAATATACCGATTTCATGGGGAATGCTGTATATCGTATTGTCTTGGCTGTCTTGAGTCTGCTTATCGGAATTATCAATCTTTTTCCAACCTATTCCGGCGATATGGCTGTGTTGGGTGAACTTTTCCCCAGTCTGGCCGGTATTGTTACTGGAATCCTGCTCATCACCGAATACATCGGCTCCCGGAAGAGAGAGGGTGAAAGCAAGACTGTTGAATTGGCTGAAAAAGTGGAAAAGCTCTCCGGCCCATATCTCACCATCGTTGGAATCGCCTCAATCATCATCGGAATCCTTCACGCTATACTTCCCAAACTACCGCTTCTTTAATGTGAGGCTCTTTCAAAATGCGCCTTTGGCCCGGATACTGCGTTATCAAAATGCTCGAAATGCTTCAGGTTGCATGGCCGAGCAGATGACAAAGTCATCGACCAGGCCCATGTACTTCCAGTACATTGCGCTTTCTGTGCTTTTGCCGGCAGCGAGCTGCGAGTCTCGCTCGCTATCTCCAAACCAAATCCACTATTTTGAAAGAACCTCATGATAAAAAATATTTCTGTTGCAGGTGTCGCCCGCAGGGGTGACACCGTACTTGTTATGCGCCGTCTCCCGGGTGGTAGTGTCGGGGGACTGTGGGAATTCCCCGGAGGTAAAACTGAACCCGGCGAAAATCCCGAGGATGCCCTGCGCCGTGAATGGATGGAAGAAACCGGACTGAAAATAACCGTAGGCATTGAAATTGCCCGAGGTGGATTTCGTCATAAGAATAAGCCCTTCACCCTCATAGCATTTTCTGTGGAACTGCCTTCAGACAACTCGAAACCGGCATTACTGGAACATGACGCATACAAATGGGTCAAAGCCGATGAGCTGCCCGGATTGTCACTGGTCGAATCGGATCGGGTTGTGGCGGATGTTATTTTCCAGGAGAGGGCATAGGCGGCCCGAAATCGGAGTCCTTCATTCTTTCTCTCGAAACAATTTTCACGTCAGGCGGAGCAGGAGGGAACTTCTTGAACACTTCGATTTCATTGACGAATATTTCGCGATTGTCTTCATCCAGGGCTCCATCTCCCTCTCCGAACCAGGTTTTGAGATTTTCAAGATGTTCCCTGATCGGAGTGATGCTGAATCTGAACCAGCATTCCCGTTCATTGATGAGATTTCGCAACCTTTCTCCTGAAGGAGCCATATCGTCGATAATTTCCCGAAGGCTGTTCCTCACTCCTCCGTAATAGGTCGGTTCGGTGATCAGCAGGAGGAGTCCGCGGCCTTCCATGGTCCAGAGCTGGAATATTCCGGCTTCAGAAGGCACAAGGCGGTTGATAACCCATCGGTCCATGGAA
>DAOVYP010000028.1 GCA_030635565.1 Spirochaeta sp.
TGAGGATTTCATCGGTTACCCCCGGAAGCAGGTGTTCGGCTTCGGGGATCATTTCCATATAGAATCTCTCGGCAATATCGTAAAAACCGTGCCATTGCACATAATCGGGACCCATCATGGCGAGTCCATTCCGGGCTCTTCTGCCTTCATGGTGCCAGAGATAGAACCAGATCCAGTCCATATGTTCATTGAAGGGGATATCATCGAGTACTCCGGCTTCCGTCAGCTCTGTGATAATGTCCTTACCGGGAATCGCGAATTTTTCATTGTAAAGTTCAATCCCGGCGTCGTACTGTTGATAGAAGTTTTCAACGTATTCCGGGCTGTGGCAGGTCATGCAGACTTCCTGCATCGACTTCCTTTTAGCATCGGAATCCTCGGTTTTAAAAGAGACTGCGGCCCTGATATTCCAGGAGAGCCGCTTCCCGATATCATGTGTCCGCCCCTGGTTCAAGGTTGCCGAAACATGACAGGTTGCGCAGGTGGGCGCGGCGCTGTAATCCCGGCCCAGCACCCAGGACGAGGAATCCATATTCATCTCGTCCGTATGGCTCCGGTAGGCGATATTGTGCTTCGATTCCGTATAAACTTCCATCTGGGGATGGTCGGGTCCAAGGTGACAGCGGCCGCAGGTTTCGGGGGCCCTTGCCTGGGCCAGAGAGAAGTCGTGCCGGGAGTGACAGGCGGCGCAGGAACCGGTGGATCCGTCGGGATTAACCCGGCCGATTCCGAAATTGGGCCATGTATCGGCGGTGAGTTTTCCGTCATCGGCGACTTTGACGAAGGAACCATGGCACTGCTGGCAACCGTTCACCGAAGCGCTTGGACCTTCCACTACTTCCCCGAGGAAATTGTCCAGGCTGCCCAGCACTTCACCGGCTTTGGCGTGATGGGAAGCAGTGAATTGTTCCGCCTCCAGAGCATGGCATTCGGCGCAGTCCGTCGGGGATACGATTGTCGCGACAAAAGCGTCAAAATGCTCGAAACCGTCGATATCACCCTCATCGGCAAAGTGGCACTCTGCGCAACCGACGCCGACGTCGCTGTGCCCGCTTCCCTTCCAACTGGCGACGATGGAGGGAGTTTTTTTGGTATGACATTCCAGGCAGCGTCTCGAGTCCGAAGTCACGACGGCATTTGATGTGTTCAGAATCAGGGCCTGGTTTTTCTCGATTGAGCATGAGACCGTCAGGGCCAGCATGACCAGGATGGTCAGATAAATGCTTGTCCTCATTTTTTCCTCCCTCGCATCAGTAATAATCTCGAAGGCTTCTGAGCCTTTCCGCGTGTTCGGCCTCAAAAACGGCCAATCCCTTGATGAATTCCTTGAAATCGCCCGATACCGAGGCTGCCGCGTTGTTGTACATGGCCTCGGCGTGTACTTCTCTATTTATGGCCAGGGATATCAGGTCCGCTATCGACATTCCCTCATCGTACTTGTCAGGCATGGATAATTTGAACTCGGGCGGGAACTGGATAAAGGCCCGGCTATTACCGGCATCGTATTCCCTGAGCAGTTGGGCATGGGCCTCTTCCTGTTTTTCCAGGAGCTCGGCAAGTGCCTTTACCGGTTCGGCGAGATTTTTCTTGAGCATGACCCGGTAAAAAGCGGCCGAATCCTCTTCGAATTCCACCGCAAGCTTCAGAAATTCGGCGATGGACAGGAAATTTTCCTTAGAATTTGTCATACCATATCCTCTCTTCCGGAACGCCCTTGGCAATAAGGACGGCCGTGACGGCGTCGATCATTATGGGAGGTCCGCACAGGTAGGCTTCGCCGTGGATATCCCCGGGTAACTCTTTTTCCATGACAGTGTGAATGAAGCCGGTTTTCCCTGTCCAATCATCAGCAGGCTCCGAAAGTGCCGGGAAGTATTTGAGTCCTGATTCACGAGCGGCCAGATCGACGAATTGTTCATGATCGTAGAGATCTGCAGTACTTTTGGCGCCATAATAGAGCCAGAGCATCCTGTTCATGTTATGTCTGTCCCAGTAGAGCAGAATTGACTTTATGGGAGCCAGACCGACTCCTCCGGCGACGCAGATTATGTCTCTGTGTGAATCATGCCTCAGAAAGAAGTCGCCGTAAGGTCCGGAGAATTCCAGGGGTTCCCCGACAGAGAGGGAATGGATGTAGGTAGAGCCCAGTCCATCCGGAATGAGTTTTACGTTTATCTCGATTCGGTCGTGCTCGTCGGGACAGCTGGCCATGGAGTAGGCCCGGTAATCAATCTCCGGTCCGGCAGGTATCTTGACCTGGACGTATTGACCCGGTTTGTAGGCAATCTCATCGTCCCCGAACAGGGTAATCCCGACTCTCCTGATATCGACAGTCAATGGATCAAAAACAGTGATTCGCCCTGTGTATTCCCTGATATTCAGGTACTCTTCGGGGATGTACAGCTTCATGTCGTTCTTGACTTTCAACTGACAGGTGAGTCTGTAGCCTTCCCGTTTCTCCGCTGAGCTGAGCATCAGTTCTTCAGTGGGAAGAACCCCGCCTCCGCCTTCGGTGACGATCAGCTTGCAGTATCCGCAGGTTCCCTTGCCGCCGCAGGCCGAAGGAATGAAATACTTGCTTTCGAACAAATTTCTCAGAAGTGTCGAACCGCCCCTGGCCTGAATCTCCTTGTCGTCGTTGATGGTAAGGGTGCAGGGACCGTAATTGTTGATTACCCTGTCCATGAAAATCAGGAGCAGCGCGATAATCAGGGCGAAGGAATTCGAAAAAATCAGGGCTTTGAGAATCATAAGCCGGCTACTCCGGTAAATCCAATGAATCCCAGAGCCATGATTCCGGCAATAATGGCGGTAATCCCCGGGTCCCCGAAATTTCTCAGGGGTTTGGAGAATACAAGATTCCTCCTGAGTCCGCCCATGGTGATGATGGCCAGCAGCCACCCGACACCGGATCCGAAGGAGTACAGGACGGTTTCGATGAAGCCGTAGGATCGGAGGACCATAAAGAGAGATATTCCCAGGATGGCGCAGTTGACCGTAATCAGGGGCAGGAAGATTCCGAAGGAAAGATAGAGTATGGGAAAATATCGATCGATGACGATTTCCAGTATCTGGACGATGGTTGCTATTGTCACGATGAAGACCAGGAACTGAAGGTATTCGAGTCCCAGAGGCACCAGAATGATATTCTGTATGAGCCAATTCGCGGATGCGGTGAGGGTCATCACCATGGTGACGGCCATCCCCATACCGGCGGCAACGTGAATCTGCTTGGAGATGGTGACGAAGGGGCACATCCCGAGGAAGTACGTGAGTGCGATGTTGCTGGTGATAACCGAGGCGAAAAGCAGGAGAACCGGATTCATGACTCACTCCTCCGGTTTCGAATGGTGTTGATAATCAGAATAAAGGTTCCCAAAGCGAAGAAGGCCCCTGGAGGAATCGTGAAGAGGGCGATGCGCGGCAATTCACCGGGTAATACTGTAAACCCGAGAATCGATCCGAAGCCGATCAACTCCCTGAATATCGATATGAGTGTCAGCGAGAACGTGTAACCCAGCCCGACTCCCAATGCGTCCATCACCGAAAGACCGACGGAGTTGTTTATGGCATAGGCTTCGGCCCGGCCCATGAGTATGCAGTTTGTAATAATCAGGGCGACATAGGGTCCGAGAGCCTTGCTGGCTTCCGGAAGAACTATCTTGAGAATCAGGTCTACCGTGATAACCAGGCTCGAGATGATGAGCATATACGCAATCATTCTCACCCGATCCGGTATCAGGTTTCTGAGTGAGCTGATAATGGCTGAATTGACCACCAGAACCAGGGTGACCGCCGCACTCATCACGAGGGCATTGCTCACGAGGTTGGTGACGGCCAGTGTGGAGCAGAGTCCCAGCATCATGCCGAAGATGGGATTGTTGTGCCAGACCCCTTCTTTGAACACCATCCAGCTTTTGGTTTTGAGAAGCTTGTATCCCTTCTGGGGGATTTTCAGATTCACCGAATTCTGATTAGCCGAATCACCCATATTCAACCCCCGAAATCCCGTTTCAGGTTCTCAAGCCCCTCGTTTATCAGCGCTTCGAGGGCCTGGCTCGTTTTCGTTGCTCCGGAGATGGCATCAACTTCATTGGCCGCTATTGCGAATTTAACAATCCTGACCTGCGGCTCGATGTAGAGCCCGGTAAATGAGTCCTGGAAGGCCTTTTCGGAAATACGGCCGCCCAGTCCCGGCGTCTCTCCCTGGGAAAGAACCCTGAGTCCGAAAAGCTCCGATTTGTCAATTTCCACGGCGATAAGGACTTCTATCAGGCTCCAGAGACCCGGTCCCCGGGACTTGAAGGCGACAGTATCGCGATCCGCTTCCTTCCCGACGTAATAGACATGAGTCCCCCTTTCGACCGTATCAAACCAATCGGAGAAATCCGATTCCACGGTCTCTTCGTTGAAGGGATAGCCGTACAGATTCAGAATGTCCGCGTAAAGACGCCGGTTGAAAACCGCCGAGGCCTTTTCATACGCGAGATTTCCGCCGGTTAGCAGCAGGGTGCAAATCGTGAAGAGGACAAGAAGGAAAACCACCATCCGGAAATCTTTCATGCGCCGGCCTTCCTGAAACGCCTCTGAAGTATCCCGTAATCGATGATGCCCCCGAAGATTCCCGCCAGAATAACGGCAAAAAGAATACCATCCGGAAAGGCTGAAAATCGACGGATAACGGCTCCGGCTATACCGGCGACGATTCCGGAGATCCACCGGCCCCGGACGGTTCGGGATATCGTCCGGTGATCCGGGAGGATGAAGAAGGCCGTCAGCAGTGTATTCCCGATCAGCAGGTCGGCGGCGCCCAGGGCCGTTTCGGGAGAAACCAGATTGATGAGAAAAAATGTGGCTGCATAGGAGAGAATGAAGGTGAAACAGATCCGATAATCAACGGCTTGCAGAAGCAGCAGGAGAATGCCGAGGACGATGATGACGAGGGGATAGGCGGCGCCGGCAGTCTGGGGAAAGGCGCCTCTGAGCAGCGCGGGAGCCAGGCCGGAGCCTGATTCCGAAAAAAGGATGTATGGGTTGTCCACTGTTGGAACACCGGCACCCCAGTGAGAAAATCCGGTAAGAACTCCGGAAAAGGGATAGACATAGCTGTAGCCGAAAACCTGGGAGAAACTTAAGGTGGCGAATGTCCAGCCGAAGGCCGTGGGAGAAACAATCGCCCTGCCGTGCCCTCCGAAGAACACCACGATGATAATCAGGGTGAAAATGATGGCCAGGGATGACTGCAGCAACGGAAGTGCCGGTGGAAGTACGAGGGGGATGAGAAGCCAGGCCGTGACGGTATACCCTCTGTCTTTCTCTTTCTGTATTCTTCTGGCTCCCTCTTCAATAAGGACGCCCAGTATGCAGGAGATTGCCAGGAGGGCGGCAAGTCGCCATCCGTAGCGCCCGATCCCCAGGACATACAGGGGTAAAACCGCCAGAGAGATGATGTAATCGTTTCTCTGGGATCTATGAAGCGTCGGCATTGATGCCTCCGATTCCTGTACTGAGCGGGATATTGGACGGACAGACATGGGTGCAGAGCCCGCAATGAAAGCAGAGATCGGCTCCGAGGGAGTCCAGATCTTCAGCACCACTCTCAGCGAAGTGGTACAGGATGCTGGGGGAAAGCCCCGCCCGGCATACTGATGAACATGCCAGGCAGTTGCAGCAGGGACGCCGGGTGTCCAGGGAGTCGGAAAAGTTCCTGTAAGACAGTTTCCTTCGAACCGAGGGACGGTTCAGAATCCCGGTCCTGGTGACATCAAGGCGCCGCATCTCACCTGCTATGGCTATCACGGCGGTTTCCGGTTCGATGGTTTCCTCAGGATCCAGTTCTCTGCGGGTCAGGGGATTGAATATCACCTGATCTTTCTCCGGCGTCACATTCGTTTTGGAAAGATATTCAGAAAGAAATGAAACGATATCCTTTACCTGTGAACCCCCGGGGGCCCTGACCCGGAAGATCAATTCAGATCCCCAATGAACATGGATGTACCTGACATCATCAAATGTTTTGCCGCAGACGGCCTGGTACAGTCTCCCGGCTTCGGCAGCTGTGAGAACGATGCCTTCAAAAGAGCTTCTATTGAAATCTCCGGTAAAATCTCCCTGATACCCATCGAGACCGGCAATCACCACATGTTTTACCCCGAAGCGGGATTTGATTGCCGTCATAGTGGTATCCGGATCTCCGATGAGATCGAGATCTTTCTGTTCCCGCATACCCTGAAGAGGGAGATCGGCCCTGAAATCAACAGTCAATCGGTCCGGTTGTGAACTGGCCCACCAGCTGCGCTTTTCAGGGGTTATGAGTTCCAGGAAATCCATTAAGTTCGAAGTATCAGGAGATTTGATTGTCGAGGTACTTTTCATGTCCAAAGCTTCGTACTTCAAATCAGTTCCTTGAGGATCTTTCAAAATCACCATTCTGAAAGATTCTCCAGTATGGGGTCGAAAAGTTATTTTCTTATACATGAAATAACTTTTCTAAGGATCTGGGTAATTTTAAAATCGGGGATTTTTAAAATTACCTTTTTTGATTAATTAATGTTAATCTATAAATTGATATCGATCAAGGAAGATTCAGCCGGCCGGGGTCGGTTTCGACATACTGTCGAGGCTCTTTCAATTATGTGGATTACATATCTTGAGCCAGTTCCCTGTACAGGGACAGAAGAAAGTCCCGGTTATCGGCTGAGATATAGTTCATGGTTCCGCCCATCCGGTTGAAGGTTTTCAGGAATCGCAGGTAGTAGGCGGGGTCTGTCATGGGCGGTTCTCCCTTGCTCCAATCCCAGGACGATTCTGCCAGATCAACAACATAAATCCTGTGATTCTTAATCTTTCTGCCCTGCTGCAGCATGAGATTCTGAGACATGGAGAAAGATTTTTCGAATATCATGGGAGACATCACGGCGGATCCGACGGACAGATATACCCCGCCTTCCAGGCGGGAAACACTGCCGGCAAAGCTGAGGAAATCCCGTTCCGCCGTACGTCCAATCGCTGCACCGCAATTCGCCGGATGGGTGTAGATTATATCGTGACCGAACATGGGAGGGCCGGTAAACGGGATCCCCAATCGAAACGCTTCACCCTGCAGGCCGTATTCCTTGTGATTGTGATGAACGGCCATAAAACCCGGCTTAATCTCGAAATCCTGAATCAGGGAGAGTAAATCCGCGGCTGCGGCGGCTTGTGCGGGATCTTTCCCGGACAATTCGTTGATTTCAGCTATCAGGGAGGATGCATCGGGAATGGTTAAACCGTCATTTAATACCATCGCCCCGACGGATTCGCCATAGCCTCTGCCCTCGTAGGCTCCAACAGCAATGGCGAGGTTCAAATAGAAACCGGTTTCTTCCCAGATGCCGAACTGTCCCCGTTCGACATTTTGCCTGACGTCTTCACTGCTCTTCCCCTGGAAGGCGAATTCCCAGTCGTGGATGATACCCGCCCCATTGGTGGCCAGGTGTGTAATCCAGTTTTTATTGACCATGGCCCGAAGCACCGGAGTCATTCCGTTCTTGATGGTATGGGCACCGAAGGCCAGGATGACAGGGGCTCCGATCTTGCGGGCGTTCAGAATCTCTCCGGCAATCTGCCTTATCAATTCCAGCGTTCCGGGAGGAAGAGGTGACGGTGTATCTTCCGGATGAATGAAATCTCTGTCGATACTGACCTTGTTCTCCCTGGAGGAGAGGGGCGCAAATTTAATCTTTTTTCTATCAAACACCTGATGACTCCTGTTGGTTATTGAAGAGGATGTCTTCGAGTTCAGCTGTATATGAGAAATCGGGTATGAGAATGTCGGAACCGGCCAGCACCAGACGTGATCGTTTGGCAGGGTTGATACCGTGACGTTTCACCTCGTCACTGATGAGACCCACGCAGAAACCGCCGCGTTTCCGGGTCTCGCGAATCTCTACAGGACCGTCTCCGAATGTGACGATACCGGACGCATGGTTCTCTCCGATTTCCGCGATGATTTTTCTGACAACCATTCTCTTCGGATCCTCATCGGGATTCCCGGTGGATCCGAATATCCCCCCGTCAAAGAAGGAGGCGTATCCCATGAGCTCCGCCTCCCTTTGGACATCAACCCCGTCGGTACCGCTGGCCAGAAAAAGTGTGATTCCTTTCTTTTTCAGTACATTGAGAAAGGAAATGGATCCCTTGATGGTAAAGTCCTCCGACTGGAGAGAACCGGATTCAATACGCCGGATCCGTTTGTTCACCATTTCCAGGAGCCTGGTGTTGAAAATCGCCTTGTACTCGGCCGCAGAGAGGATATCATCCTCCGGAACATAGCCATTGTCCCTGACGAGTTTCACCAACCCCATCATCTGATTGATGGTCTGAATCCCGGTTGTCTGTTCTATGTAAAGAGAAACCTGTTTTGATATGTGTTTGTATATTTCTTCATCAACATGAGTCCGCTCTTCCCCGAGTATGGATTCCACCATCATCGGTTCCATGATTCTCTCCCACCCCTCACGAAGGGTTGAGATTGTCCCATCATGATCAAAAAGAGCATATTCAAATTTCCGGTGATGTAAATTCGTTTCGATTATCTCGATTTCACTGTCTTTGAAATAATGCCGATTCGAAGCGATGGATGCTTTATCGGTATTATACAGAGAATCGGGTTCCTCGCCCGGTTCCAGGATTTCCTCGGGAGAGGCTGTTCCGGCCTGGTACAGTTTCTGCACTGTAATCGTGGCGACGATGTTACCGAATTCCATGGCTGAGCCGGCATCGTGTCCCGTACTGAGGGCTGCCGCAATTCCGGCGAGCATGCTGTCACCGGCGCCTACGCTGTCTTTTCTGTCCGTAGTGTGAATACCCATAACCGACTTGATTCCAGTTTGATCCGCCAGAATGCATCCACGGCTTCCGCGGGTCAGAAACACCGCCCGATCCCATCGCTTGAAAAGTTGAGATGCCGTTTCTTCAGCGGCAGAATCCAGGTTGGTATTGCCGAGAATCCCGGCACCTTCACTTTCATTCAACTTTCGGATGGTGTTGGGATATAAATCATTGTAATCCCTGGAATCCACAATGACGGGTATGGTGCATCGATCCTTGAGAAACCCGGTAAGGCCCATCCTGAAGGACTCGGTATGTAAACCGTTCCTCAATTGCTGATTGATTATCAGCAAATCATAGGATTCTATCCCGTCAATCAGGCGTTTGAGTATCTCGGATGTGATACTGTTCCGGGGAATATTGCCGTTCCCGATATCCAGACGGGGAGCTTCCTGATGGTTCTCATAGATTTTCGAATATACGTTAGTCTGCCAGTCGACAGACTGCTCGATCAGATTCTGTGTACCGATACCACAGGCGTTCATCGCTCTGAGCAATTCACGCCCGTACATATCCCCGCCGGTTATTCCGAAGGCGTCTACGATTCCGACTCCAATAGCCTTGAGATTATGGGCAACATTGGCGGCTCCTCCGAGATCCATGCGGAAATCCCGAACCCCCCGGGTGGCCAGGCCTGTTTCCACTGATTTCTCGGACAGCGACGGGTCCAGGAAATAGTAAGCGTCCAGGCAGAAATCACCGACGACGGCGATCTTTGCGGAACTGCTTTTTTCCAGAATTGAAAGAATCTGTTCTTTGTCCATGAGGCACCTCTGGAATTGTAACCGGTTACATTATTCCCGCATGGAAAAGCCAAGCTTGTCAATGGGCCTGTGTTCTGTTACGCTGGAAAGAGAGGGTGGTTGCATTTACCTTAGTGTAACCGGTTACAAACCTGGAAAGATGAATATAAACGACATTGCCGGTCTGGCCGGCGTCTCCAAAGCAACCGTCTCAAGAGTTCTTGCCGGTAATCCGAAGGTGAAGGAAACAACCAGGGAACAAATTCAAAAAATCATCAATGAAAGTGGTTATCAGCCCAATTATCTGGCCCGGAGCCTTTCGAGTCGAAAAACCTTTGCTGTCGGTGTCATTGTCGAGGAAATGACAAATCCATTCTTCAGCAAAATCCTCAGCATGATAGAGAACATCCTGAATGATAAGAATTACACGATGAGCATCAGCAGCTCAAACTGGGTAAGGGAAAAAGAATTGGCGGCGCTTAAGAATATGATGCGCAACAGCGTCGACGGCCTGATTGTTTCGCCGATCGCCATGGAATCAGATACAATCGATATTCTCAGAAAATCTTCCATCCCGGTGATACTGCTGAACAGCTATACGGACAATGAACGATTCAGCTGCGTCAGTTCCGATAATTTCCAGGGCGGACGCCTGGCCGCCGAGCATATCTGCACAGTTCCACCTGCCGAGAGTGTTCAGGTTATTGCCGTCACGGGTTACAAACACCAGACACTTAATGAGCGAATGGACGGGTTTTACGCTTACATGGACCAGGATGGTTCGAAACGTCGAAGAATTGAAGTTTATGAAGAGATCAACACTTATGAAGACGGCCTGAATCTCGTCCCCACTTTACTGACTCGAAACCGGATCGATACGGTTAAAACCTGTCTCTTTGTCACCAACGACAATGTGGCCATGGGCGTTCAGGAGGGGCTTCTCAGGCATGATATCGCCATACCCGGCGATGTGCGATTGATCGGATATGACAATATTGAATTCTCAGGCAGATGCAGAGTCCCGCTGACGACGATTGAGCAGTCCTCCGGGGAGATGGGCCGGATAGCCGCAATGGAAATCCTGGATATGATAGAAAATCACAACATGAATGTCAGAAAATTCAGATTGCCGACAAGGCTGATCCTCAGAGATTCGAGTCCCTGAGTAAAGGTTGTACAATGGAAAAATTCATCCTGGGCATCGATATCGGTGGTACCAAATGTGCCGTGATTCTCGGAAATGAGGATAGAGCCGTCATTGAGAAGCGTATTCTCGAGACCGACCACGGCGTATCGGCATCTGCCATGATTGAACGAATCATCGATACCGCGGATGAGGTGATTCTGAATCATCCCGATAAAGCGATTATCGCCGTGGGAATCAGTTGCGGGGGACCACTGGACAGCAGAACCGGAACTATACACTCACCGCCCAATCTATCCGGATGGGATGATGTGCCTATCGTTGATATGGTCAGGAAGAGAGTAAACACGCCGGTTTTTCTCCAGAACGACGCCAATGCCTGCGCTCTTGCCGAATGGAAGTTCGGAGCCGGAATGGGATGTGACAATCTGATATTCCTCACCTTCGGTACCGGTATGGGGGCCGGATTGATTCTCGATGGCCGGCTATATTCCGGCATCAGGGATATGGCCGGAGAAATCGGTCATATCCGTATGGAAACCGACGGCCCTGTCGGGTATGGCAAGTCCGGTTCCTTCGAAGGTTTCTGCAGTGGAGGTGGTATTGCCCAGCTGGCGAAGATCCGTGGCAGGGAGCTTCTTTCTCTGGGGATGGCGATACCGTACTGTCCTGACCCTGAAGAACTGTACCGGATTTCCGCCAGGGACGTCGCCGAGTGGGCACGCAGGGGAGAGGAAGAGTCGATAGCCATATACAGGAAAAGCGGCAGATACCTGGGACGGGGATTGTCCATTCTTATAGATTTATTGAATCCTGAGAGAATTATCATCGGCAGTATTTTCTCCAGAGACCATAATCTTCTCTATCCATCGGCCATCGAAATCATAAAGGAGGAATCATTGAGAATCCCGATGGAGTCCTGTGAGATTCTTCCCGCAGGGTTGGGGGACAGTATCGGAGATATCGCCAGCCTGGCCGTAGCACTGAATGGAGTGAATTGCATATGAATGAAAGTGGGAAATTTTCAGATTTATACATCAAGTACCCGGAACTGAAATCGTGTTCCGATGATATCATGCGAGCTTACGAAACCCTCATTACCTGTTATTCCGGAGGAGGGACTCTTCTGGTCTGCGGAAACGGCGGGAGTTCCGCCGATGCGGATCATATCGTCGGTGAGTTGATGAAGGGCTTCATGAGAAAGAGACCCGTGGGGCAGGAGATAAAAGACCTGTTGGGCAATCTCGATCCACAGGTTTCCGGGTATCTGACGAGGTATCTGCAGGTTCCTCTCCCGGCAATCTCCCTGGGGTCTCAAAGTGCCTTGCAAACGGCATTTGCCAACGACGTGGCCCCGGATCTTGCTTTTGCCCAAAGTGCGTTCGGATATGGCAGGAAAGGGGATGTCTTTTTGGGAATCTCGACTTCCGGGAACTCGAAGAATGTCTATTACGCCGCCGCTGTCGCCGTATCCCGCGGACTGACGGCCATCGGTTTGACCGGGGAAGACGGTGGTATGCTCAAAGATATCTGTCAGGTGATGATAAGGGTCCCTGAGACCTCAACACCGGCTGTTCAGGAATTGCACCTGCCGGTGTACCACGTCCTCTGCGCCGCAGTTGAAGCGCATTTTTTCAGAGAATAAATAA
>DAOVYP010000009.1 GCA_030635565.1 Spirochaeta sp.
CCACCGCCGCCGCTGCCGGGAGTTGGAACTCCCTGTGGAACACTTTTCCTTGCTCCCACCGTACGAACGAAGCCGAATACGGCACCACAGGCCGCACCGATTATATGTGATATCTGCGACACATCGTCATAGCGGAATATTGCCAGGATTTCCTTCGCCAGGTACAGCCCGACCACCAGAATTGCCGAAAGCGGAAACTCTCCGGCCTTGATATTAGCGAAGCTCACCAGCAGTATCATCATGAAAGCAACACCGCTGGATCCCAACAGGGCCGATTCGAAGAAGAACGCATTTACCAGACCATTCACCAGTGCGGTAATGACAATCATCCAGGCCACAGGCTTTGATTTGAATTTTTCTTCGAGTATCGGACCCAGAAGCAGGATCAGAGTGAGATTTGATAGCAGATGCTCCCAACCGGCATGGCCGAATATATGGGTGAACATTCGCACATATGCAGGAATATCATCGAGCCGGAAGGTGAGAGATCCTTCGGCCGTAAAGAGGGCTTCAATTATCCCGGGCATGACGTACTGATCGATCAACAGGACGATCGTCGCCGCCAGGGCGAAGGTGAGTGTCGCCGGGGCATTGTACTTCAATTTCATACTTAGCTTATCGGCCCGGTGAGAAGTGTTGCTTATTTAAATCAGTTCCAATGCAACGGGACAATGATCGCTGCCGGTAATCTCCGGGAGAATTATCGATGACTTTACCCTGTCGGCCGCATCATCGTTGATACAGAAGTAATCCAGTCTCCAACCTACGTTTCTGGCTCGGGCATTCATCCTGTAAGACCACCAGGTGTAATGTTCAGGGCCGGTTTCGAACATTCGGAAGGTATCCGTCCATCCACCGTCTATGAAGGAATCCATCCAGGCCCGTTCTTCGGGAAGGTATCCCGGGTTTTTTTCGTTTTCTTTCGGACGGGCCAGGTCAATTGGCTTGTGTGATACGTTGAAATCCCCGGTTACCACCACTGTTTTGCCCTCGTTAACAAGGGTGTCCGCTCTCTTCTTTACGGCGGCGTTGAAGCCAAGCTTGTAATCCAGCCTGGCACCCTCGGGCTGGGAGTTGGGAAAATAACTGTTGAGGAGGGCGAGATCATCGAAAACGGCTACCTGTATGCGTCCTTCAGTATCGAATTCATCAACCCCCAGGGTCTCCAGAATATCCGGCTGTTTTTTTGCCCATATCGCAGTACCGCTGTAGCCCCGCCTTTCGGCGCTGTGCCACCAGGATGCGTATCCTTCAGGAGCATAAATCTCTTTTGTCAGCTGCTCAAGATGGGCCTTAGTCTCCTGTATGCAGAACACATCGGCATCGGAAGAGGTTATAAAATCAATCAGGCCTTTTTTATGGGCGGCCCGGACCCCGTTTACGTTCCAGGAAATGATTTTCATGATTATGAGTATATACTAATCGGCATGATGGAGAATGCCGCATCTCTGACCGAAGCCATTGAATCAGTCGTCGGATCCGGATGCCGGATAGAAAATAAATTAAATGTCTCAGGCGGGGATATCAATGCCGCTTCCATAATCACCCTGACCGGTGGGCGGCGACTGTTTCTCAAGGAAAACAGCGCCGCACTGGTGCCGATGTTTGCCGCAGAAGCCGTGGGACTTGTCACCCTGGCCTCAAGTGGACTCCGCACACCGCCTGTTCCCGAGCCTCTGGCATGGGGCGTCGACGGCAGTGGATCCTTCCTGCTGATGGAAGCCGTCGAACCGGGACGTCTCGTTTCAGGGGAGGCGTTCGGAGCATCACTGACCGAATTGCACCGGTCGGAGAGGAGCGATACATGCGGTTTCGACAGCGATAACTGGATCGGTTCAACTTCGCAGATGAACAGCCGGTTGGAATCCTGGCATGAATTCTTCGCCGAACGTCGGCTGGGTTATCAGTGGAGACTCGCCCGGAAGAATGGTTATGGCGACTCCGGTACCGACAGGGAAATGGAGTCCATTCTGCGCCGTTTGCCTGAACTTCTTCCGGATTTGGATGATGGCCGCTCCAGTCTTCTCCATGGCGATCTCTGGGGGGGGAACTGGATGGCCGGAGCCGACGGACGGGTCCGGCTCATCGATCCGGCGGTTTACTACGGCCATCGGGAGGCCGATATCGCAATGACTGAATTATTCGGCGGATTCCCGGCAGGGTTCCGGGAGGGTTACGGAAATGCCTGGCCGATGGAACCCGGCTTCTCCGACAGGAGAGATCTTTACAACCTCTACCACCTTCTGAATCATCTGAATCTGTTCGGTTCGTCATACTGGGGCGGCGTCAGGAACACCCTTTTAAGTTACTCCTGAAGACTTTATAAACCGCTTTCGGCCTTTTCCAGGGCGGCCGCAGCCTCTTCCCAGGCGGCACTGATCTGTTCAATGCGTTCTTCGACTCGCAACAATTCCGCAGAAAGGGTGTGGGCCTTGTCGGGATCAGAATAGTTTTCGGGTATTTCCAGGGCAGTTCGTATCTCGGCAGCTTTTCGTTCTTTTTCTTCCAGCCGTACGGTCAGAGTTTCTTCTTCTCTTCGGAGCTTGTTGGTGATGGATCGGTGTTTTTTCTGTTCTTCCCGGGATACTGCCGCCGATTCCCCATTGTGCCGGCTCTCCTTTTTCGAAGCTGTTAAATTCTGTGGCCCTGGCGAAGATTCGTTTTCGGACTCGTTGTCTTCTCTCTTACGCCATCGGTAATACGCATAATCTCCGAGAAACATCCGGCCGCTGCCGTTTTCCAGCTCGAGAACCCGATCGGCGATTTTTTCAAGAAAATACCTGTCGTGGGATACGATTACCAGGGTTCCTCCAAAATCTTTCAGAGCTTCGAGTAGAATATCCTTCGAGTGAAGATCAAGATGGTTGGTGGGCTCATCCAGGATAAGAAGGTTCACCGGTTCGAGAAGTATCTTGAGGAGGGCCAGACGGTTGCGTTCACCCCCGGAAAGAACACTTACCTTTTTGTGGATATCATCACCGGAGAACAAAAAGGCGCCCAGAAGACTTCTAAGACGCCCTTCTCCTTCATCTGAACCCTGAGCCGCCTCCTCCAGTACGGTAAGCGTCGGATCGAGTACCGTTTCCTGTTCCTGGGAAAAATACCCCGTTTTCACACCGCTTCCGTAAGTCAGAGTTCCACCATAACCCGGATCTTTGCCGGAGATTATACGAAGCAATGTGGTTTTTCCGGCTCCGTTAACCCCGACGACCGCAGTTCGGGAACCCCGGGGAATTTCGATATCCAGCCCGGAAAATACGGATTTGTCTCCATAGCGACGTACAAGATTTTCTCCCCGAAGCACATTCTTTCCGCTATGCGGAGCCCCCGGGAAGGTGAAACGGATCCGTTTGAGAGCGGGTGGAATCTCGATCCGTTCAATCTTTTCCAGCATTTTTACCCGGGACTGTACCTGTTTGGCTTTCGAAGCTTTATATCGGAATCGGGTGATGAATGTATCTATTCGGGCTATCTCCTCCTGCTGGCGTTTCCAACGCTCTATAAGCTCGGCCATGTCCTTTTCCCTGAAGGCTTCATAACCGCTGTATGTGCCCTTGAAGATGTTGAGTCTGGTCATCAGCAGTTCGGCCACCTGAGTACAGGTTTCATCAAGAAAAGATCGGTCATGGGATACCAGTAGTATTCCACCGTTGAATTTCTTCAGATAATCCCGGAGCCATTCCCTGGCCTCCAGATCCAGGTAATTGGTCGGTTCATCCAATAACAGTATGTCCGGAGACTTCAGTAGAATTTTCGAAAGGGCAATTCTCATTTGCCATCCACCGGAAAAAGTTGAGACATCGGCATCAAGCTCTGAACGATCGAAACCCAGTCCTGTCAGAACCTGTTCTATTCGAGCTTCCCTTCGGTCCCATCCGGCGTTCTCAAGCGTATCATTAATCTCCTGATAGCGTTCGAGCAGGGGTTCAGCAGGACTCCCGCCTTTTTCCAGGAGGATGGTGATGCCGTCAGCTTCCTCTTTGAGTACAGCCAGTTCTCCGAAAGCGCTCATTGCTTCTTCCTGAAGAGTTTTTCCCTTATGGACGATCCCCGTCTGGGGCAGATAGGCGGATCTGGTGCCTTTAGGACTGATTATTCTGCCATCGTCGTATTCATGGAGTCCGGCCGCCACCTTCATCAGGGTGGATTTCCCGCTGCCGTTGGCGCCGGTGAGAGCGATACGGCTTCCCGGAGAGATGGTGAGATGGGCATCTTTGAATATCCGGCGCTCGCCGAACGACAGGTCTATCCCGTCAAGCTGAATAAAAGCCATGTTAACTATCTGTCCGGCAGCGCGATGCCTTCATTCGACACTTCAGGTGACAGAGGTACGAAGAAAAGGCGGATCGGATCGATATACTGGTCGGTTCGGACCCGTCGATCGTCAATGGCGTTTGCCGGGACATGGAGAAGTCTCAATCCGTCGTCCTCAAAGGCATACAGAAATCGTACCGCTTCGCCGTTGTCGAAACGCAGACTCAAGACGCCTTCGTGAGAGGCCGCTATTACAGGATCGATAAAATGGTCGAATTCCAGCTTCCCGCTGTTACCGGCAACAGATGAAATTATTCCACGGGATATCAGCGATGATTTACCGCTCCAGGTGAACCCTCCGTCTTCGAGAATCGCAAATTCGCCATAGGCCCGGCTGCCGAAAACAGGTCCCATTTCCAACAGTCGTTCGAGGACGGCATCCCTTCTGCTTTTCTCATTCTCGATAATGTCGGCAACGTTCCTGCCCAGGCGAACGAAGGCTTCGTAATGTTCCGTCCCTTCATCGTTGTATTGAACGCTTATAAAATACTCCGAATTGACGGTTATACGAAAACTCGTACCGAGAAAGTCGTAACGATTTCGTCCTGCCGGAACGATTTCGGTCCAGGTTTCAACAATGGAGGTTTCAGGGAGACGCAGGGTGAGAGTCTGTTCGTCGAAATCGGGGAAGAGGCCGTATTCCGGTCTGAATATCATCAGGTCGATCTGGTGCTTGGTTATCATGTCATTGAAAATCATAGGGCGCCAGGCTTCAGCCAAAACATTGTCGAGAACGGGATCGTTTGTATCCCTGGCGTTCAGGATTTCAGACTCACCGTTCCTGATTTTCATGACACGAAGGTAATAGTCGAATACATACCCCTCGACGCCGCCGTCTGCGATGACGTGATACCAGTATCCTTCGAGGTTTCCGACCTGGACAGGTCCCGGATTCCGACCCAGAACCTTGACAATATCGCCATCCCTGAATCGATACAGACGTGAAGCGGTATTGGAAGGTTCTGAACGCATGGGCAGGCCCTGATACAGGCATTCAGCGTACACATGCTGCCAGTCACCCATATTCGAGGCAAAGGTAACGGCTTCTTTTTCTCTGCGAAAGAGGCGAAGACGCCATTGATCGATTTCTTCCTTGAGCCGCCGCTGGTTCGGAAGGTTTACGATATATGTACTTCTCAGGAAGGATTCGTCCTTGACGGTGACCAGATCACCGGGTTCCCATCTGCTGTCTTCAGGCGGCCAGAGGACAACGGCTGTTCCGAGATTTCCGCACCCGGATAATGTGAGCAGGATAAGGGTTGTGGCCAGGACTATGGTTCTGTTTTTTTTTATGCAGGATCTCATATTCATAAGTAAATCGATTAAATCGAGCTGTTCCTTATGCGTCAACCACGGAATTATTCATTCGGAATCCAGCAGAATGACAATTCTGCCTTCGGACAGTGCCTGCCTGCCGGATTCCGCGGCCAGAATACGTTCCGTATCTTCTTCGCTGAGAATAATGTCACAGGGGTAATCTCCGTACAACTCCCTGGCCATGACCCGATAAGGCCTCCGGCCTGTAAGCGACTCCGCTTCGGCTCTATTCTCCATTTTCAGGTATGACAGCAGGATTCTATTCCCGGTTGCCGGATCTGTAAGTACTTCAAGATCCTCCGATAAAATGCGGGCATACAGGGCAGGACGCACATCGGATGATAGACCGGTACCACGAACCGGCAGGTTTTGCGGGACGTAGATTACGATTCCCGTCCAACCGTCTTCGGGGACCGGCACCCAACCGATGGGTGTATGGGATATCATATCAAAGCCGGATGAAGGGAAAATCTCCGGCAGAATTTTCGCGAGATCCGCCGTATATGAAGCTTCAACCGAATTGCGGTCTTCGGATAGTCTGCTCCATTCACGGTATAGCGATCCTGCAAGATTCTCCACGGAAGTTCTTAAAGCCGGGTTCCTTTCCATTTGTTCCTGCAGGGTTCCCCGACGGTCCCATGCCAGTCGACCCAATTCCTCCACGACATGTGGAAGCAATTCCCGCTCCAGTGCAGTGAGTGCCTGAGGATGATCAGAAGGAGACATGCCGGGATCAAGAGGGCGTGAAGCCATGATGCCGAATTGACCTGAGCTCCAGTCCATTGAGGATTCGACGCTGAGTTCCGCGAATATCTCCAGAGGCAGTGCAACGAGGATGATGATTACAAATGCATAGGTCAGTTTCACAATTCCTCCATTTCATCAGGAATTCGGGGAACTTGTAACACGCTGCCGGCCAGCAATACGCCGTTCAGGGGGCGATGATTCGCTTCAGCAAGTCTTTCAGGTTTGACTCCGAAGTTTCTGGCGATGGACCAGAACGTATCTCCCGGTTTGACATGGTATCGGCCGTCCCAGTCCGGAAGTTCATCCTTATCCGCTCCCTCGGGCATCGTATGATCACCGGGAAGATACAACCACTCACCTATCCGGAGTATCTTGCCGCGGGCATGGCTATTGTAACTCAGCAGCTCAGACAATGAAATGCCGGAACTGCGGGCGATTTCAGACAGAGTATCTCCGCTTTGTACCGAGTAACGCCAGAATCTTTCGGGAGCATCCCCGTTTTCAAGAGACTCCAGCCATTTGACTGTCACATCAGCATCGTCTTCCGGAACCTTAAGAGAATAGGGCAGGGAAGGAGGGGGTGTTACGGGATGATGCAGTTCTCTATTTCCCAAACGCAGCAGATCGGCATCGGTGCCTGTTGCCTCGGTGAGTTTATCCAGATGTATCGAACGACTCAGGGGTATTCTGGTCCACCTGGTCGGCATATCCCAATTGATGGGCAGACCGAATCTT
The DNA here is from genome assembly GCA_030635565.1 of Spirochaeta sp. Lineage (GTDB taxonomy): Bacteria > Spirochaetota > Spirochaetia > DSM-2461 > DSM-2461 > UBA2779. Next base: position 7,114 of record DAOVYP010000009.1, read on the forward strand.
CCGGAATGGGCGGTTATATAAGTCACTGCGAAAACCTGGGGAACATAATTCCTGGTTTCAGGAGGCAGGACACCCTCATCCAGGAGCTCCCAATAGCTGCTCAACCCGCTCTCTTCCAGGAGCCGCCGTATCCGGGTGGGACCGGCATTATACGATGCGATAGCCATCAGCCAATCGGAAAAGAGGCGATTGTAAAAATCCAGTTCTTTCATTGCCGCTTCGGTAGCACGCCAAACATCCCTTCGTTCATCTCTCCAGGCATCGATGACAAGATTGCGTCCCCTTGCGCTTGATTCCAGAAATTGCCAGGGGCCTACGGCGCCTGAAGATGAGACCGCATCGATCCTCCAGTTGGACTCGACGATCGGGATGGCCGCCAGTTCCCATGGAAGTCCTGAATCCCTGATTACTGTATCGACGGAATTTCTGAACTCAAATACCCTGCTGAAAGCCGTTCGGAGTTTCATCTGCCCCTCGGGCGAGTTCCATTGACCGATCCAGTAGGCCAATTCCGGACGGGATTCAATTGCAGATTCAAAATCAACCGACCAGGCCTTTTCGACTGTATGATTCTGCATAACCGGTCGGTATGGAGGCATGTAAGAGTAATTGGTGTGCCCGACAGTTACCTTCGGCACCAGGGGAATCGAATCGGCAATGATCCATGGAGATGGTACTCCTGCTGCAAGCAGGAATATCAGAGCCGTTCGCCGAAGTATATTCCAGCCCATTCCCATCTGCCGTTTATTTCAGGATTGGCCGGATAGTCGATCCGGCGGAAGTATAGATACCATGTGGGGATTTTCCACGACCAACCGGCAGTCCACAGAAAAGCTTCCCGGTCGTTTGAAAAACTTTCCAGGTCCGACCGGTATCTGATACTGCTTTTCAGGAAGGATCCGAGGGTCATCGGTATATGAGTGAATGAGTCTGATGTTTCCTGACTCCAGTTCATCAGAAAGAAATTATCGGCCTGGTACCTGGTAAGCAGACCGGCATCCTGGGTTCTGATGGCATATTTTACCGTTGCGACCAGATCATCCAGATTTTCCATTGTCCAGGATTTGTTGCTTTTGTGAAATGACAGATCCGACCTGACCCTGCTTTCGGCATCGAGAACTCCGGGAATCTTCGTGTCGGGATATTTCAGATAGTTCTCATAAGCCTGATACATGGCTTCCCATTCCCCTGTCTTCCTGTACTCACCGGCCAGGGCAAAGAGATTACGGCCCGGATCTATTCGGTCGGAGTAGTGCCGCTGCATTTCAAGGCGCATGGCGATGGCCTCTCTTGGATCGGTGGTTTTATTGGCTATTTCTCCCATTGCCAGGAGGTGAAGTGACTGATCCCGGATTTCCAAATCCGGATAATTTTTTAAAAGCCGCCTCAGATAATCCAGGGCGAGTTCTTCAGACCCTGACTCCCGGACCCCTTCCGCCATCGCCATCAGGTAGTATGTGCCATAAGGATCGTTGGGATGAGTTGCCAGGATCTCTCCGAGAAGTGCACCGAGCCAGTCGGTTTCCCCTGCGTTTCTTGAACGGGCAATAACAGGTTCAAGGGCGGCAAATCGCATTGCGGGATCCGAAACGGACCGATGGGCGATTTCCATCAGTTCTATCATAACATCGTCATGAGAAAGCGAAGGTGGTATTTTATTATCTGAACCGCAGGACATCATGAACAGCAGAGTGCTCATGATGAATACGGGACACAGTGGGCCGCATCGGGTCATTCTTGAAGGATAATATCCTCACCTCCGAGTGAGTAGCAAGGTGTCCCGGGGTGGGTGAAGTCAGTTTTCCTGACTTCTCAGGTACTCCCTGTATTTTTCAGGATCGGAGCGGAATGCAACGATGTTTTTCGTTTCATCAGTCTTCCGCAATGCATTCTCAGCTTCATTGAGAAGGCGATCCGCACTGATGAGCCTGCCGTTTCGTGATGCGATTCCGACTCTCATGCTGCGGCCCCCGGTCCTGTCGATGTGATCCCGAATGAAATCTTCCGTAATTGATAGAGAAGTATCAAGGTCTTTATTAATTTCAATGACGGCAACATTGCCATTATCCAGGGAGAATACAAGGTCCTTATACGTATATGAATTGCGGATATGCTCGTCAGTATTCGATCTGCCGGTGAAAATCAGAAGAGACAGATCCTGATTGAAGGAAGCCGCCCGTTCCAATTCGAGTTCGAGCCGACTGATAATCTCATTACCGGGTATAGATGAAGCTCCGGCAGTATCATTCGGGATATCATCCAGATCGGGTAAATCGAAATCGTCTTCCATCAGCATGGATTCGCTGAATTCGGGACTGTTTCCCAGCAGATCATTATCATTGATACGATCGGCCGGGTCGAAGTCGGGAAGATTGAATTCATCATCGTCGTTCATGGACGTTGATGCATCAGCATGATAGTCATCGGAAAGCGGTCTTTTCCCGGATTGATAATCGGACGACTCATTCTCATCTGTTTCCACTCTCTGTTCTCCGGGTTTGATGAGAATGAGAACCAGCGTGATGGCAAACAGTCCAACGACTGTAATGAGAATGATCATCAGGTTGTTACGTATTTCAGCTCCTGACAGGGTCGCCGATACGTAAGTGACTTCAAGGCCCTGCAGATCTGTTACACGCATGGACTTGCTCACCTTGTGGTATCGGATACGTGCGGGTAAACCATCGAATCTTTCGGAATCCGCAATCGGTGTCCTGGAGAAGTCACTGGCCACCGATTTGACGACACTCAGTCTCAGGCCCTCGTCATGAGAGTAGACCTGTATCGCGATCAGCGAAGGGTCGTCAGCCATGAGCTTTTCCGCTATGGCCACTTCCGTGTCCACATCCCTGTTGTCCGCCAGGGCTTCGGTTAAGCGATTGGTATAATCATCGGTACGTGCTACGAAATCTGAAATCCGTACGGCGCGTGATTGATAGGTCTTCCAGCCGAAGAAAGCAATGATACAAAGCAATGCAGCGACGACGAAGACGGTGTAAACAACGGAGAAGGTCTTCTTCATGAATTACATTATACTGTAAACAGGGGGCTTGTGTTGAAGATACGAGAACGAGGTTTGCCTGATGGCTGGTATCCGGCCTCAGATCGGGAAATCGGGGACTTGATACGCACCTGGAGACCGGATCGGCCTGCCCGTAACGCCCTGGCCGGTATTGTTCCTCATGCCGGATGGACATTCTGCGGTTCAATGATTGCCGATGTACTGATGTCTCTTGGTGATGACCTTGAATCAATTGTGATCCTTGGAGGTCATAATCCGTCGGGAAGGCCGCTGATCCATTATCCAGAGGATGCATGGGATCTTCCTTCCGGACGTTTATTCAGGGATGTCGAATTAACCGATCAGGTTGAAGCACTGCTGCCGGAGGGCTTTTCACCGATGGCCGAACAGACAGTTGATAATACAGTGGAAATCATTGTTCCACTCATAGCGGCATTGCTCCCCGGAGTCAAATGGGCTGCCTGGAGATTACCCGCCGATGAAAGGGCCATTACCTTCGGCGAAATACTGGCTGAGGCTGTTGTGAATTCGGGTAGACGAACAGCAGTCATCGGATCCACCGATCTGACGCATTACGGGCCTAATTACGGTTTCAAACCGACTGAATCCCTGGATAATCCTGTTGAATGGATGGAAAAACGGGATATGAAATTACTGGAGGCACTCGTCGGATTTGATGGTGAGGGGGCGTTGAAACTGGCGGCATCCGAAAAATCGGCCTGTTCAGTCGGTGCTGCTGTCGGGGCGATGGCATTCGCACGGGACCGGGGTGCCGGGATCGGCAGTATCCTTTCCTACAGAACGAGCAGGGATGTACATCCCTCATCATCTTTCGTCGGTTACGGATCGATTATCTGGGAATCCGTCTGATTCGCTCCAATGTCCACTTACGGGCTTCTTCTACGGCTGTCGGTCCATCGGGGGATTCGCCTCTGAAAGTTGCCGCTGAAGGGAGAAGGGTGGCCCATGCCTGACGGTTTTCCGTACCGAGATCGGCGAGATAGTCCTGAGGTGGTCCGTTGAGGGGCGGAAGGGCTTCCAGTCTGCGGCCGTAATCGTCCAGAAATTCTTTCCATCCGGTGGTGACCGGTCCGGCGGACAGTACAGGAACGAACCTGTCGTTATTTTTTCCGACCCTGAATGGCCTATCTGTTTTGGAACGGATGGGGACACCGTTACCTTCTGCCGGAAAGAGAGTAAAATCCATTGAATCGACGGCAATTTCCAGGGATTTTCTGTAATGATCCATGGCAGAAGTGAGAAACCGCCATGAATTCCCGGTTGATTCACGCCTGGGACGTGCATCCCTGATGAATTTATAGAAAAGGCATTCAGAGCCTTCCGTTCTCACTGACCGGGATTGAAAATACGGAAACAGATACGTACCTCGGGCATACGGCTGTCCGGATGGATATGAGAAATCCGCCCCGTAAAGATAAACCTCTCTGGCACCGGCTGCCTGAGCCAGGGATGCGGCAGCGTGAGTGACATTGCCGCCTGAGAGATCGAGAATGGGAAAGGGGCGATACAGTTTGTTCAGATAAAGTGAGAAAGGATGACCGCTTGAGAAAAACAGGATTCTTTCGGTCTGACGTGTCAGAACAGGTGGCGATGCCAGATCCAGGATAAGTACCGTACTTTCAGGCAGGCCTTTGAGAAAGTGATGGTAACTGACAATCTGACAATCGATGGAAAGAACTATATCAGGGATTATCCCTTCGGATGCAAGCAACGGGAGGGATGTATCGGTCGCCAACAGCGTGGCGCCCCCGGCATGCCTTTTTCTGATTTCCGGCAGCTGTTGCTGCAGAGAGGGCCCGGCGGCGGTAACAAGCAGGCGCCTGGCCGGTGGCAGGACCGCTCTGACTTCTTCGCTTCTGGGCAGATTCAGTATGGTGTGGACAAACCATCTGCGTCCGAAGCGCGTCTGAACCGTATAATCCCGGCCAAGGGCTTCCGGGAGGCCCCGCAGGGCTTCAGCACGATCTGAAAACCATGAAGGATCCGCGTCCCAGCGGGATCTGAGGGTGATGCTTCCCAGGTTCCCATACAAAACAGGCAGATAACGATCGAGGATAAACCTCGATAGTTCTTCCGGTGAGGGATCGACCAGAAGGACAACACGGGAATCAGAAAGTAAGCGTGTGAGATCTATCTTTTCAAGTATTCCGCGTACAAAAGATAGATCCCTTTCGATCACCATCAGTCCTGTCAGAGTCCTTTTTTCAAGTAAAGGATTCAGGTGATAGCCGCCTCCAAGGCCGAATGCGACAAGAAATCCATCCGAAGCTTCCTCGGCGAGACGTCGTCCCTCGGAAACCGGATCGAATCGGGAATGTATCGGGAATGGACGACCTTCCCGAGTGAGTATCGGCACAGGAGGGCCTTTGCGGGACTCGATTACAGATAGATCAGGATGTGAAGCGATACCGGACAGCATCGTTGCCAATGCGGAGTGACGTGTGCTTAAAGCTACCAGATTACGGTCAAGGAAGTTGTGGTCAGCCATAAGATGATTCCAGTCCGTTCACAATATTCTTCACCCTATCCAGATGCCGATTTCCGATTTCATGGTGTTCGGCCCTGCCGCAGCGTTCCAATTCCAGAACTCCACCGGGATCCAGGGTGTACATCAATTCCCGGGTTTCAATGTCGGCATCTTTCATGGGGCTGTCCAGCATTTTCCGCCATCGGGCAATCAATTCTCTGACGACTCCACGGCGTTGATCAAAGTTATCAGGCGACGGGATTACGGGAAAATGGTTCATGTGCTCCCGGTTCTTCGGTAGTTCTTCGAACAATTCCGGTCCTTTTTCCGGAATCCCGGGAATTGATACGGCTGAAACTGTAGAATCCGGAGAAATTAAACGAACGATCCGCCCTTTCGGGATGTTGTTCCTGAACCAATCGGTATAAGTCTGAAGTGCGGACCCGACGCGGTATGCGCCTATACGTTTCGGAGCCAATTTCATAGCCCTCTCCCACAATATGGAATACATGGGATTGTGCCGACTGGTCAGTGAGGAGAGCCAACCGTCGAATGCATGGGGGCGTGCATGGGATCGGAGATCATACCAGCAGAGATCGAGACCGGTGAGAATCAGCGGTCCCGTGGACATCTGCTTCCAGATTTCCACTGCTGTAGCTGCCACCGTGCCCATGGCCGGCAGTTGAAGTCTGGGCCATTCCTCGTTTTTCAGCAGAAACGCCTCTCCCGGGACTCCCTGGGGCAGCAGGAGTGATGCTCCGGTTCCTATCAGCCGCGGAGCGGCCGAAAGCGGCATGGCGATAGGCACTTCTTCAAGATAATAGCGCCCATGGAGTCGGGCCCAGAATCCGGGATCTGTTGTAATAATCAGGTCGGGTCTGATTCCGGCACTCAGAAGAGCAGGAATCGATGAAGGCAAGGCCCAGAGCTGGAAAACGGTTCGATGCTTTTTCAGAAATTCCAGGGTGCTTTCCAGACTTGGCCCCGATGCGGCAAGGACAACGGGGTTATCTGAGCTTGATGGAAATACGACACGTTCCATTTCCAGAAAATTTCTCAATGTATTTCTGACCCATTGTCTTCCGAAGGCTGCGGTGGTGCTGATATTGCCGGATAAGCGGCGAATTACGGATGCTAATGCTTCGGCGGCATTGTCGGCTCTATCTCGTCGAAATTTCACCGATGCAGGCCAATCCAGCACCCGTAATCCGCCGATAGATGTTTCGTTCAGAGCGTTGTACAGGAACGATTCCACATCAATTCCGGCTTCAGGATGCCATCTCTTTACGGAATCGATAGGTTTTTCCCGGTCGATTCTTGCTTCATACAATCTGTCTTCCAGATGAATGGCGATGATTTTGCTTTCCGGTCTTATTTGTCTCAGTACACGGTCTATGTAGCCCAGACCGGCACCGATGACAACGATGGCGGCATGCCGCTGAATATCATCCAGGTGACGATCCAGGAATTTTCTTGCTTCTCTGTCAGGATCGTAGGCCGAATGGATACGAATTGATCCGGCGGAGGCTGTAGGTTCGCCGGTGCGGGCCTGTTCAATGGATATCCGTTCCACTTCAGAAAAAACCGGCAAGGTTTTCTTCGATGACATCCTTCTCGTCCGGCCAGATTCTGAATTCCGCAGGAAAATCCGGAGGGGAGGGGAGATGGTAAAATGCCGATGCGAACGAACGGGACAACTGATGAATGTACAGAGCGTGATCAGGCAGACGTTCGGGGGGGAACAGTATAAGAACACGACTATCCTTCAGATCGTGAAGGCGCCCCATCCTGCCGATTATATGTCTCAGTAAGTTGACGACATCTCTCCTGCCGCGATACAGCTCAAGTCCCGGTATGGCCTCAATAAGGACATCGATGGCATTTGTTATATCAAGGGTTACCAGGGTTGCTTTATTCATCCCCCAGCTGTCAAACCATTCGGACAGATCTGTAATTTCCTCCATTCCGGCCGAATCCATCATCATTCGGCTTTGTTCAATACTGTTTCCGAAGTGATCGCTGAGCTGTTGTATTGCAGATGACGTCTCCGAGCTGATTTCTTCGGTCCATGGGCAGTCGGCGACCAGCAACAGGGCTGACGGTGATTCCTCCGGTCCCAACCTGATTATCATAATTCTTCGGATCGAACCGTATTCCCGGTTCGACAGCATCTGAGCGAGGCTGTCTGGAGCTATATCGTCAAGCAGTGTCGAATTGCCGGCTTTGAATGCCGGGAAATCAAATGGTATTCTGAGCCGTCGTGTTGAAGTTCTGTCAAAACCTACGGAGATCCAGGGATAGTACTCATTACCATGATTGTCAGGGAGCATCAATGAACCCTTTTTGAATCCGATGAGGGATTGGAATGCCCTGAAAACTTCTCCCGGGTAATCGATGTTATCGGGAGTATACCGGAACGAAGATATTATCGTTCCGGCGAGTCGGGAAGGGTCATCAGTACCTTCTGAATAAGTTTCGTCGTCCAGGTTTCGGGCGCGGTCAAGCAGACCCATCAGTCGGAAATCCCCAACTCCTCGAAAATTTTCTTGTAAACTTCATAATGTTCACTTCGGGCGAATTCCTGGATCTTATCATCCGGCAGGGATTCAAGAAGCTGATCCATATATCTGAGAACGTCCTTTATCTCTTCCTTGAGTTCGCCGGGCAGGGAACTGATTTCAAGGGCGGCTTTGGTCTGCTCCCTGATACCGGCTGCTGCAGGCTCCGGTGAATCGACAGAATCGGATAATTCCAGTTCGGTAAGCTCAATGATTTCCTCAGTGGATTTTTCCGTCAGGTCGGGGGCGGCCGCCAGAGCTTCAAGTGATTCCAGGTCGACTTCCTCAGTGCCGGGGAGTTCGTTGAAATTATCGTCTGGAAGGGTAACCTGAATTTCATCGTCTATGTCTGCAGGATCGAGTTCCAGATCCTCGATTATTTCAGCTTCATCGTCCGAGTCTTCAAGGGTGAATTCCTCAACTGTTTCGATTTCATCAATAGCATCATCGAGGGATATTTCGGGTATCTCGTCAATTGCCGCAGTATTATCCGAATCTGAGATTTCCACCGAATCAATTTCTTCAAGAAGAATTTCTTCCAGAGGCTCCTCTTCTTCCATCGAATCGCTCAGGCCGATTTCTTCAATCTCAATATCTTCAAAATTGTCGGATTTAACTTCGGATTCGATATCCTCTGACTTCAGATCAATATCGTCAATTTCATCAAGGCTGATTTCTTCGATTTCCTCGATTTCGTCGAGGCTTAAATCTTCCAGTTCTTCTATGACTTCATCGGCTTCTTCACCTTCTTCACCTTCTTCAGCATCGATGCTGTCGGCCAATACCGTTTCGAGGTCGATATCCTCGATTTCTTCGAACTCTTTATCATCAGAATCGGCCGAGAGATCAATTTCCTCACCGGCATCTTCATCCATGACGGCAAGAACATCCGATTCTTCCTCTTCGGTCTCTTCACTTTTGATTCCGAAATCGTCAAGGGAAATTTCTTCCATTTCCACATCGAGAATTTCGGAATCATCAATCACTGCAAGGTCGTCATCGGCGTCTGTCAGGTCGATTTCCACCTCTTCACCTTCATCAAAAGCGTCATCATCGAAGGATTCGGTTATGATTTTTTCATCGGTAACTTCTTCAATAGGCGGCATCTCTGCAGACTCAATCACCACCGTTTCCGTCTCATCCAGGCCGAAATCATCAAGGTCGGTGATTTCTTCAAGGTCTTCCATTTCGATATCGTCGATGTTGACAACGGGTTCGTCTACCAGGTTGTCCAGATCGACTGTTTCATCGACACCGGGTATGTCGATTTCTATGGATTCGGGATCCCCTTCCGTATCCGGCTCATCGGGGCTCCCGAGAATCGACAGGGCAGGATCTTCTTCTTCTGTTTCTTCTATTTCAAAATCTTCAACATCATCCAGACTCAGTTCCGTAAAGTCATCCGACAGATCGATACTGTCCTCATCATCAAAGGAAATCTCTTCACCGATATCATCGGCGGCGAGATCAGTAATGTCACTTTCAGCCGTTTCTTCGGTCATGTCGGCAGGATCGAGAATATTATCCAGCTCGTCGCCGGTTAAAGCGATGGTTTCATCCTCTTCTTCTTCGAAGAAACCGCCGCTTTCACCCTCATCTGCCTGAGCCTGTGAAACCGGCGGAACTCTCAATCCGGTGAGCTCATCTTTCAGCTGTCTTATTTCACCCCGGAGTGCGCTCAGTTCATTTTCGATTTTATGAAGCAGTTCCTTTGATTCAATATCGGATTTTCCAGTACTGACGATCGGTATATCGAAACTGTCGTCGGATAAATCTGTATCGAAGGATTCATCGAAGTCACTGAAATCGGGAAGGGATGACTCTTCCAGCTCACCGAGCAGCTTCTCTTCTTCTTCGGTTATCAGCAATTCGTCGTGATCAGAATCCTCGATATCCATCAGTTCGAGGCTGGTGCTGTCATTATCGTTGATCTCGTCGGGGCCGGCCTTCACCCAGACACCATAGCGTTCCAGGTCTTGCTCTTCCCGATGTTTCTTGTCCACGGCCATAGATCATTGCTCCCGAGAGGCAGTATTTTACCCTACGATTATCGTCAAATTCGGCTAACAGGTTGAATAAATTCCAATGTGAAACCCATCTTTAGCTACCAACCGCAGTACTTATTCTGTTTAATCATAATGGAGTGGTGAATTCCCTGTAAAGGACGATGAGGTGTTAGCCGTCAATCGAACTATGAAACATTCTGCATTTCTTGCGGCATTATACATCTCTTTCCTGACTTTTTCACTACTGACCCTGTTTTTCGGAGAAACAGGTGTGACTGCTCTGGATAAAATCAGGAATCGGAATCAATCATTATCAGGTAATATGGCGGATCTTGATTTAAAACATTCAGATCTTACGGCTAAGCTTGATGCATTGAGGAGCGATCCTGAATCTATTGTCATCGAAGCCAGGGCGCTGGGACTGTATCGAGCCGGTGATAAAGTGGTCCGGTTCAGAAATCTTGAACCGATACACCTCCTTCCCGATGCGGGGCAAGTGCTTCATCTCGTTCCATTACAGCGTACCGATGAAAGCCTGTTGA
>DAOVYP010000501.1 GCA_030635565.1 Spirochaeta sp.
GAGAAGTATTTCCAGGCCCTCTTCATCACAAATCTCAGCTTCACCCTCACCTTCAATGATCCGGTCGATGACGGTTCGTCCATCATTCGATTCCGACAGGACGTCCAGGAGTGCTTCGGTGCCCGAAGACCCCTCCTTCAGTCCGAATAGATTCAAAAGGCGGGGGACTTCAACAGGTCCGCGCCCGTTGAGCCAGAATGCGATAAGACGGGCTTGCTCCTGGGAAATCCGGGAGCTGTCCGGGGTGATTCCAAAGGCCTCCGTCCAATCTTCCGAGCGTTCCGCCGCTATGATCCAGTGGGCCGGGGCCGGGCCGAATTCGACACTGGTGACGGAGGCGGCAACCGATTTTTCCAGTTCAGCAGCTGATAAACTTGTTTCGGCGGCCGTCGCTTCGAGGGTGGCCGCCCAATCCCGTTTGTCGAATGCCTCACGCTCGGCGATCCAGGCCTTGAGGGCCTCAAGGCTGCCGGGGGCATATCCGGGTTCGATTCGGCGGCGGCGTGCATCGAGACGGGCCGCCAGATTACGGGGAATCCTGGGCCTCAAGGTTCCTGCCCGGCTGAGACGGCGAATCTCATCGGATTCCAGGCCGCTGACGAAACGGGCATCGCTCTGGTCTCTCATGTTGGCGGTCATCCGCTGAGAGAGCCGCCGGCGGACGGCGGGATCGGCAAAGGGGGATGGGGCAGGAGTTCTGATGATACTGATGCGAATGCCGCCCTCTCGGATTTCAGCAAGGACGTTATCCAGGGCATCCATGGCGAACTCATCGTTCAGACAATTTCTCCACACTTCGCTCAGAAGGGGGAAATCCGGATATGGTGAAACGGCTTCGAGGAGCATCCTGGCGCGTTGACGGGTCATCCACAGGGGCTGACGGCGCCGGGGTGTCGAGGCGGGCAGCAGGAGAGAACGGCCTGCGGCTTCCCGGAAGCGGCCGCCGAAGAAAGGCGTGGCTTCAAGGACATGGCGGATGAGTGTTTCAGGGTCTGAGATAGAATGGAGCAGCCGGACGAAATCTTCCACTTCCGTATCGGAGAGGGTGAAAGCGATGGTTTCATCGGTAACGGTGGGAACGGCCGGAATGGGGGACCGATCGGCCCAGGCAGCCTGCAGGGCCAGGGCCAGAGGCCGGTTCACCCTGCCTCCGAGCATGGTGTGAATGAAAAGGGTACGGGCGCCTGGCTCCCCTCCGGCATCGGGGTCCGAGGCGGCCTCGGCAACGATGTGATGCCGATGGGGGAGGGTACCGCCCCCCCGCCGTCTCTGGGATCGGAGGTATTCGGATAACTCTATGGCCTGTTCCGGTTCCAGATGCCATTCGGTGGTGAGATAGTCTTCAAGAGTCCGGCTGCTGCCGGTATCCCCGGACATCCCGGAATCCGTCAGAATCTTCTCGGCATCTTCCAGCAGTTCGGCGATCCGCCGGGCATATTCCTCATCGCGATTCCTCGAATCGGCTCTCCAGAAGGGTTCGGTGTTTACCGCTTCATCAGTAGCTGTAACGATAACTTCCCTGTCATTGATTCCGATGACGCGCCAGCGCCGGTTTCCCAGGTGAAACACCGCACCGGGCTGAGATTCCCAGACGAATTTCTCATCCAGGGACCCCAGAACGGTTTTCCCGCCCTGTTCCCGGACGGAATACATTCCAAGGTCTGGTATGGCTCCGCCTCCCGAGTAGAGGAGCATCCGGGTTCCCGGACGGGCGTAAAGGCGGTTGCCATCTATGTAAAGCCGGGGTTTCAAGGCAGCGATCCGGGTTTCGGCATAACGTCCCCGGAGCATGGCCAGTACCGAGTCAAATGATGCCCGGGGGAGGTTCCGGAAGCTCCAGACCCGGCGGATGAGCAACCACAGCTCTTTTTCCTTCCGGCTTCGCTCCGCGCAAAGTACCAGGATGGTCTGGGCGAGCATGTCCAGCGGGTTCTCGGGTATCCGTATTTCTTCGATGTCTCCTTCTTCCGCCATTTTCGCCAGAACGGTTCCGGCAAGGAGATCTCCCGGGGTTATCGGGTAAATTCTGGCTCGACTGGGTATATCCGGCTTATGACCGGCACGGCCGGCACGCTGCAGGGTGACCGACGGTGAGGCGGGAGAACCGAGCATGATGACTTCGTCAAGGGGGCCGATGTCGATTCCCAGTTCCAGGGATCCGGTGGCTACAACGGCCTTCAGGAGGCCCTCCGGTAGGCCTCGGCCCCCTTCGGGCTTTCTACGGGC
>DAOVYP010000207.1 GCA_030635565.1 Spirochaeta sp.
CACGGCTCCGGTCAGGCCGGCGTTAACGACAGCCTGGTAAGCACCCTGTGAAGAGAAGACATTCGTGGCAAAGATGCCGACAATGTCGGGATCTTTCTGAAGGGCTGCCAGGGTCTGGTCGGTGGCTTTCTGCTGAACGTCCAGGTTATAATCAACACCGACGAGTTCAATATTGGGATATTTTGCAATACCTTCCTTGAAACCAATCAAGCGACCGGCTACGGAAGAAACGTCAGGGTTGGTTGTATTGACATATACCTTGCCCTGCTCACCGATAAGTTGTGCAAGCTCTTCGGCAATTTCCCGGCCGCCCTTTTCATTGTCGGAACCGATATAACTCAGAGGGAAGGAGTACTCACTTGATTTGGAGTAATCTCCATCACCGAGGAATGTATCAACGGTGATGATTTCTATACCCTGGTCGTAGAGCTTTTTGAGTGGAGCAATCAGGGCATCCACGGCGGTGGGAGCGATGAGAACCATGTCAACTCCGCCCCGGGCAACCGTGGCTTCCAGGATGGGAACCTGAGCTTCCGGACCCCAGGATTTGGGGAATTCGGCAACAACAATGTTTATCCCGAGTTCTTCACCTTTGGCACGAACTCCTTTCTCCATCATGTAGTAGAAGGGATCCGCGATACCCGGCATGAACAGAATGGTGATTTCCTCGTCGGTAGCGGTACTGGGAGTGCCGTTGGCGAATAGAGGTGCACCGGCAATTACCAGCAGCATCAGAGATGCTAAGAGAATAATACCTTTTTTCATTAATTTCTCCTTATGAAATCATGATTGGTCTACGACCGATAATTACTAATGCAATTGTTGTACCAGGATTGTATGGTAAATGAGAGGGAAATCTGACTATCTTTATATATTGTAAATAATTAATAACACATAAGATAAGGAATTATTCCGGGAGATTGATATCCCATTCCCTGGTTATACTGAAGATTGAGTACACAGGTACTCAAATTTCGGGTAGTAAAGTACCCGAAATTACTTGAATTACGGAATATGTAAGTGACCTCCTGTCGCGATTAGGGTCGTACCGCAGCGCAGCGAGGAACGATCCCGACAGTATCCGGAAAACTCGCGGTTTGGCCTTCGGCTCGGGCAATCAGATTACCGACTACACGCCGCCTGAGAATTTTCTGGCAATGGTGCGGGCGTTCCGGGAGGGTTTTTAATATTTCTCTTTCATGTCAATAATATCCGGGTCTATAATACCCTTTATCATTTGAGGAGGTTTCCATGTCTGAAACCAATAAAGAGGATTCTGTCTGGACAGTACTTGAAGGTGAACGGCGGTCGGTGGGTGTTATCCACATTGTTATTACCGCTCTTCTGATCGGTATCGGTTTTGTAGTCGGTGCATTCGGAAGCATAAGTTTCCCCCTGGGATTCGGCGTCAATTTCTTCTGGACCGGCATCGCAGTTCAGCAGATCGGACCGATCTGGTTCGGCGGCTGGGGTATCATTGCCGGTGTTATTTTCCCGTTCTTTTCCAACGCCATCGCAGGTACGCCCTTTTACGTGTCGCTGGCCTACATTCCGGCCAACTTCGTACAGGCCTTCCTGCCTGCTTTCGCCATGAAAAAACTCAACTGCGATCCCCGTTTGAAAAAGGGCAGGGACTATCTGGTTCTTTTTGTGGCCATGGTTGTTTCCAGCGCGTTCGGCGCCATATACTCTCCCCTCGTGGTATTGAAAGGCTTCGGTCTTCTCACTGTTGAATCTCTTCCCCTGTTCATGTGGGGCTGGTTCGGCGGGAACGTTGTTGCCGGCGTTGTGTTCAACTTCGTCCTGCTGAAGGCGCTCTCCGGCGTCGTCATAAAGACTCCCGCATTCGTCAAGAAGTGGTGGTCGTAGGCTCATATTGACCCCCCGGAGCGGTTCTTCCGCTCCGGGTCATCCCCTGATAAAGTCAGAGTAATCAATGAAAAAAACACTTCTCGGATACATGCCGGATGAGTCGTTCATCTATCATGTGCATCCGTCGGTTAAAGTCCTGTTTCTTTTGGTAGTGAGTCTCTTCCCAATGTTCATCAGTGCAGTGGAATGGAATGCCGCCCTTATTCTATTTCTGATTTTCCTGCTGGTTGTCAGTCGGGTGAGTCTCAGAATCATTAAAATCTACATTCCCGTGGCCATTTCGATGGGGACGATCATCCTGCTTTCATACACGGTACTTGGCGGCCGGCATCCGGAATTCAGCATTGTCGGATCACCGCTCGGGGTTCCGATTTACTGGGAGAGGATACGTGACGCACTGGTGGTGTACTTCCGGATTCTTCCGATGATTCTCACCATGGTGTTTTTTCTGAGTACCACCCGGGAGCGGGAAATCGTCGCCGCGTTCCGCGCCGCCCGGATTCCCTTCGTAGTCACCTACATGATCGCCATGTCCATGCGTGCCGCCGGTATGGTGCTGGAGGATTTTCGCATCGTCCGACAGGCCGAGCAGGCTCGGGGATTCGATACCAAAGGGAAATCGCTGCCCTATAAAATTCGCAAATACGTGGCGTACATGATACCGCTGTTCGCCCTGTCCCTCAGACGAGCCGAGGAATTCACCAATGCCCTGGTTGCCAGGGGTTACAGTTTCAGATCCAATGTGAAGCGGCCGGATTACATCCTGTCCCGTTACCGTTTCCGCTGGTGGGATGCCCTGGCCTGCCTTGTGATAATGGCCGGTTTTGCCGCCCTTCTGGCTGCCCGATACGGTTATGGGAAGTTCACCCTGGAGGATTCTATTTTCCTGGACTGGCTCGGTGGACGTCTGTTATCAGGAGCTGCCGCATGAATCATCACGCCGTAGAAATTATCGATTATACTTGGAAGTACCTTCATGGCACCGGTGAAGCGGTCAGCGGGCTCAACCTGACCGTCGAGGCCGGTGAGTGCATCGGTCTTATCGGATCCAACGGTTCCGGGAAGACGACTCTGGTCAATTCCATTGACGGGCTCATACCCGGTCAATATCACGGTATCAAGACCGGTGAAGTAAGAGTTTTCGGCACCGAAGTTGAGGAATACAAACGGGGTGAGCTTCAACGGGAAGTGGGGTTGGTATTTTCCGATCCCGAGGCTCAATTCACCGCCATGACCGTCGAGGACGAGCTCGTCTTCGGAATGGAGAACCTGGGTCTGAGCCTGAAAGAAATCCAGGTACGCCTGGACTGGGCATGTGAACTCGCCGACCTGGGATCCATGCTGGAAAAACCGCCTTATGAAATTTCCGGCGGGCAGAAACAGCGGGTGGCCCTGGCCGCCGTACTGGCAATGCAGCCGAAACTGCTCATCCTGGACGAACCCACGGCCATGCTGGATCCTATTTCCAGGGCTCGGGTATTCGATGTCCTGGCCCGGCTTCGCAAGGAGCGGGACATCACCATGATCCTGATAGAACATACCCTGGAACACATTATTCCTCTGGTTGACCGCATGGTACTGCTCGGCGAAGGAAAGGTGCTGCATCAGGCTCCAACCCGGGAATTTTTTGATGACCTGACACTCCTCCGCGAGCAGGGAGTCCTGCCGCCGAGTGTGGTCGGGTTTTCCGGATGGCTCCGGGAGTCCGGCCGGGTCGACGGACCGAGTGCTTTATCCATAGAAGAAGCCGCGGACCAGGCCCGACAGGCCAGGGGAGGTGAATAATGAGCTACGTCGAAGTCGATAAACTGTACTTTTCGTATCCCGACGGCACTCCGGCGCTTGAGGATGTTTCACTTTCCATGGAAACCGGCGAGATGATAGCCCTCATCGGACAGAACGGATCGGGAAAGACCACCCTGTCCAAATGTCTCAACGGTCTCCTGCATCCGAGTTCCGGTTCCGTGCTGGTGGCCGGCCATAACTCGAAAAAAACCGTTATTGCAGATATGGTGAAACGGGTCGGGTATGTCTTTCAGAATCCGGATCATCAGCTCTTCAATGCCACTTGCCGGGACGAAATTGCCTATGGCCCCCGGAACATCGGTATTCCCGAACCGGAGGTGGCCGAACGGGTGGAGGAAGCGCGGAATGTCGTCGGACTTCCGGTCCCGGATCTGGAGGAGCATCCCTTTTTCCTCACCAAGGGACTCAGGCAGAGAGTGGCCATCGCGGCCATATTGGCCTTGAGGCCCAAGGTGATAATCGTGGACGAACCTACAACCGGTCAGGATGCCCGGCAATCCGTTGAGATAATGGAATTTCTGACGGGTCTGAACCGGGAACTCGGACACACGGTGGTGATTGTTACTCACGACATGGATATCGTGGCCCGATTCGCCAATCGACTTCTTGTCATGGCCGACCGTCGGCTCATCGCCGACGGTTCTCCCGGTGAGATTTTCGGTAATCAGGAAGTTATGAAAACGGCATCCATCGCCCCGCCCCAGATAACCCGTCTGGCAGCCGTACTGGGTGATCTTGGGATCCCGCAGGAAATCCTGTCTCTGGAAGAGATGATCGGTGCCTTCGAAGGAGGAAGACAATGAGCGAACAGTACCTGAGGAAAGAACCAGTCCCGGCGGTCGGACAGAACGCCTGGAAATTGAGAAACGGTGAGACCGAAATCTCACTTACCGTCAAAGGCGGCCAAATGGCTCCGGTGAAGTTTTTCTCCGATACTGATACTCCCGTCGAGCCTTATTACATCAGTCCCTGGCAGGAAGAGACCGATCCCATCGACGGACCCGGTGTTCTGGATTCTCTGCGGGGGGATTTTTTCTGTATGCCGTTCGGCGGGGACAACGCGTATGAGGGCGAGGTCCATCCGCCTCACGGTGAGGTAAGCGAAGCTGACTGGCGTTTTGCCGGTGGTTCCGTACCCGACGACGGCGAATCTTTCATCGAACTGGATCTGGAGACTAAGATCCGCAAGGGAAAGGTAACAAAGCGTATAGCTCTTCGAAAAGGTCAATCAGCCCTCTATGTGAGCCACAGCATCGAAGGCTTCGCCGGTCCGGTCACCCTGGGACACCACGCCATCATGTCCGGGGACCGCACTCATTTCTTATCCACCAGGCCGCTCATAACCGGAATCTCCGATAC
>DAOVYP010000061.1 GCA_030635565.1 Spirochaeta sp.
CAACCCAGCAATGATCCATCGCGATTTCTATGAAACGCCGGACTGTGGCAAGATTCCCTCCGAGTACCCGTTCATAATACTCAGAATCCCAGGACTTCAGGTCGATATTCACGGCGTCAATACCTGCCAGCAATTCAGCGGCAGGTTTCGCATTGAGATTGCCGTTTGTTACGAGGACATTTTTTAAACCGGCTTCCGAGGCTTTACCGGCACACTCCACAAGATATTCAAAATGCACGGTTGGTTCGGAATAGGTGTATGCCAGCATACCGGCACCTGATATTACGGCATGTTCAACGATATCATCAGTTTCGGTGTATCGACCGATGGACGGATCCGCCTGTGCTATATTGTGATTCTGACAGAACGGACAATGAAGATTGCAGCCGGTGAAACCCACGGACCAGACCATTTCGCCAGGAAGGAAATGATAAAGCGGCTTTTTTTCTATGGGGTCCGGCGACTCAGCGGTAATCATACCGAAGCCCGGTACTTTCAAAGCTCCCGGGACGGCTTTTCTTGCTCTGCAAATGCCGCTCTCTCCGGCGGAAAGAAGACAGACATGGGGACAAAGAAGGCATCTGACCGAACCGTCTTCAACTGTCCACCATCGTGTTTCAGGTATCATGTCAGCCCAGGTAGTTTCTGATGTCGTCAACCTTGTCGGTAGATTCCCATGGGAATCCGGCACGGCCGAAATGGCCGTATGCCGCCGTTTTTTTGTAAATGGGGCGTTTGAGGTTCAGTGATTCGATGATTCCGGCCGGAGTGAGGCTGAATATCTCAGGAAGTGAGTTTTCGATTGCAATATCCTCAATCTTACCTGTGCCGAATGTGTTTACATAAATGGAAACTGGATCGGCAACGCCGATGGCATAGGCCAGTTGTATTTCAATTTCATCGGCGATATCTGCAGCTACAAGGTTCTTGGCGATATAGCGGGCCATGTAGGCCGCCGAGCGGTCGACTTTTGAGGGATCCTTACCTGAGAATGCACCACCTCCATGACGTGAATAGCCCCCGTAAGTGTCAACGATGATTTTTCTCCCGGTAAGACCTGCATCTCCCTTCGGACCGCCGATAACGAACCTTCCGGTCGGGTTGATATGATAAATAGTCTTGTCACTGAGTAATTCCTCTGGAAGGGAAGGGCGAATTACGGTTTCAATCAGCCCTTCCTGAACGGTTGAATGAGTCACTTCCTCCCGGTGCTGATGGGACATGACAACGGTATCAATGTGAACGGGTTTACCCCCGGCGTAACGTACGGTAACCTGACATTTACCGTCGGGTCGAAGAAAATCCAGGAGACCGGATTTTCTCACCTCCGCCGCTTTTTTCATGATGTGATGAGAATACTGAATGGGAGCCGGCATCAGCTCATCGGTCTGACGGCATGCATAACCGAACATGAGTCCCTGATCTCCGGCACCCTGTTCCGCGTGAAGACCCACGCCTGTAGTGACACCCTGGGATATATCTTCGGATTGAGGCTTGATAACCGATAGGACCGAGCAGGAAATATTATCTATACCGTCCGCCGGGTCGTCATATCCGATATCTCCCAGTACTTCACGGGCCGTCTGAAGTATATCGATATAGCCTTCGGTGGTGATTTCGCCTCCGACCAGAATGAGTCCTGTTGATGTGAAACATTCGCAGGCGACCCGGGATTCCGTATCTTCAGCCAGGGCTTTATCCAGAATCGCATCAGAAATGATATCGCATATTTTGTCCGGATGACCCTCACCGACGCTTTCTGAAGTAAAAATAAAACTGTCCCGATAACTCATGGAGAGACTCTACGATCATGTCTCGGGTGCGTCAAGAAGTAACGAGAAAAACTATACTATGGCGACGTGCAGATCCATTTCATCCATTAAGCTCCGGAATCCGTCTTCCGCAAATTCGATGAATGCCAGGGCCAGTGTACCGGAATTTCTGATGATCCTTGCTCTGAGGGAGAGCAGCGACTGACCGGCTCTCATGGAACCTCCGTCGATTACAGTTCCGGTATCCAGACCTGTGATATCATCGGGATCATCCGGACGAAACACGCCACCGGCTGGTGACAGTTCAGTGAAACGCCCGGAAATCATCCGGAAGTCGAGTGGGTGGCGGAATATGAAGGAAACACGATCCTCATCTCCCGGTACCCATGAGAACAACCTGGATCGTTCCGGAGGTGCTTTGTACCGGCTGATCCTGTTGTCCAGATCCCTGAAATCGTCAACCGTTTCCAGACGCTCCGGGTAAAGAAGATTTACACCGAGGAAGGCAGCCTTGTCGGCTTCCTCCGTATCAAAGGCATCATCGACGGTAAGGATAACAACAGCATCGGCCCTGTCCCGGGTATCACGAATCTGTTTAACAATGAGTTTCCAATGTCTGGGGTAGTCTGATGTACTGCAGATCAAGACGTCGGGAAAAATTTCATCCAGATTGTCCATGGCCTTAAGAGGATGAGTGTATTGAACAATCGTATAGCCCGATGTTCCAAAAAATGAATTGAATCTTATTTTAAGAGTTTTATCCTGGGCAACTATCATGATAATCAATTGAATACTATCTCCTTACAATGGACGTATCATATCGCACAACCTGCCATCGTTCATCGGGTTCGGGGGTTTTTTCCAGCCGGAACGTGTAGATGGTGTGTTGATCCATCGGCCTATCGGCTGTACTGAAAGTTCTGATGTTTTCAACGGTAACAGTACCTTCTGATTCCGTGTAGCTCACTCGGGTAATTTTCCAGGATTCGATATCACTCAGCGGTTGTCTTTCTTCATCCAATTGACCTGATATCAGCTTGTTGCGGTAATCGGTGAGTAACCTTCGGTGCTCTGTGTAACTCATATCTTTCCATGTGTCCCTGTATTCAGGCAGATTACGAATCAGATCAGTTGTATCATAGTAACGAAGCGCAATTTCCCAGTCACCTCTCTGAACGGCTCTCAGAAGCTCTGAAACCACATCAGGCGGGTTCAGGTCCAGACGGCCGTAAGTGGCGGGATCCACATCACCGGCGGACAGCGCCTCAACTCTCCGTATCTGCCAGTATCCCTCAGGATTGTGGAGGTAAAAGCGCAAATCTCTGATAAAACGTTCTCCATAGGGTTCATAGGAAGCTTTGAGCCTGACTCTTGCTTCCCGGGTGAATACCTGGGATGAAATAAGTTCCAACGATGTCACCGGATGTTCGAATCCGGGAATAGTGTTCCAGGACCCTTCTCTCAGTGAGTTCTCAAGGCTTTCGACGTCATCGATCAAAAGGGATATTCGGGTCAGAGATTCAAAATCGAGATAGAGCATCGCCCGGTTGAATCGTGAGTCCCTGCGATTTTCCAGAGTTTCCCTGACAATGCTCCAGGGATCGAGGTCCCTTCTGATAAGTGCATTGCGGACTTCCATGTCGAGTTCATCTTCCCACCGTCTTTCAGCATCAGGCAGCACAGAAAGATCGAGTACCGAGTCGGCCTGTACGGCGATGGAATTCTGATTTTTCATTTGAGGATAGAAAGAGCCTGTCAGTCTGTACTGTCCTGGTTTGGAAAGATCGACCCAGTCATTCAATTGTACGGTAATAGACAGGTCCTGTCCCGGGGCCAGGTGGATCACCCGGTAAGCACCTCTTTCGTTCTGAGACGATGCGTATCCTTCGGCAAGAGGCATGGGTTCACCGGTAAGCGACCTCAGATCGAAACCGAAACTCTGTCGCGGATCATCCGCAAGGTAGATTGTCACATCATTGGAATTATCATGATTCACGGGGTTGGACATGGTGAGTTTCAATTTAATCTCATCATCATTCCCGGGATAATAGATATTCTTGTCGTGATAACGTATGCTGAAACGCACATCCGCCTGGGCGGAAAAAACCGCTGTTAAAGCGAAGAGAAATAATAATGTCAATCGGCGTACCATGGGCCCCCCTCGAGGGTCGTGGTTTATGAGGCTTGTTCAAAATAAATTGAAAAGGCCCCTTTCTAAGAAAAATATCGGTAAGTCTCTATGCTGAATCAATTCAAATCATCATTGGATAATGCGTTATCATCTATTGCCGACTGGAAAGCCCTGAGGAGTGACTGGTCGGAGGGACGTTTCCCACTGCAGCTTACCGGTGTCAGGGGTGTATGGACGGCGGCCATTCTCTCGAAACTGGCTTCACTCACCGGCGGACCTCTGTTGGTGGTTGCACCGGATGAACCCGAAGCCCAGGCTCTGGCCTCTGACCTTGCTTTGTTCACCGATGCCGTATCCCACTTCCCGTGGTGGGGAACCATGCTGTATCGAGGCGTATCACCCCAGGCGGCCATTTTCGGTAAACGGGCCAATGTTCTGGCCGAACTGGCTTCCGGTGAGCGGAAAATCGTTGTCACATCCCTGAGGGCTGCCCTGGGCCTCGTTCCGCCCCCCCGGACCATCAGGGAATCTCTGACAACATTGGAAGTTGGAGGAACTATCGATCCGACGAAGATTGAAGAGCGCCTTCACAGATTCGGATACATCCGTGTACCCCGAGTCAGCGTTCCAGGAGAGTTCGCCCTCAGAGGTGAAGTTCTGGATGTTGCGCCTCTTGGCGAAAGCGAGGCGGTGCGAATCGTGTTCGCCTGGGACGAGGTGGAGAAAATTCACCTTTTTGATACTTTGACACAGGCTTCATCCGAAACTCTTGACCACATAACCCTGCATCCTCTGCGGGAAGTTGTCTGGGATCAATCCGCTGTTTCGGCTCTCAGGAACAATCTGCCGGATGAAGCTTTCGAGGAAGTCCTCGAAGCTTTGGAGACTGGTCGGGACTGGCGTGGTGAGGAACTCTTTTATCCTCTGGCATTCGAGAGCCGTACCACGCTGCAGGATTATCTTTCTGACCGCTCGGCCACTGTTTTCCTCGATATCGAAAGGCTCGAGGTCGCCGAAGGCAACATGCGTAAGGAGTACGATGAGCTGTACACCAGGGCTGTTGATCAGGGCATGGCGATTCCATCCCCCGATACCCTGACCGCTGATCTGAGTTCTTTCATCGAATCCCGAAAACGCCGGCTCGTGATCCGAACACTCCGTAAAGAGGGTGAGTCGGGCATCTATCATATTCCCTGTGAACCCGGCCGATCCTTCTTCGGAAATATTTCTTTCATGAAGGAAGAACTCGCCATTCTGGAAGAGCAGGACTTCAATATCTATATCTTTGCCGAAAGCGAATCCCAATCGCAGCGTATCGGCTATCTTCTCAGGGATCAGGAAAAGGTGCATGTGGGCCCGGCGATTTTATCGGCCGGTTTCCTGCTGCCCGATGCAAAGATACTGGTGATTCAGGAGAATGAGATATTCGGGCGGCGCAAGAGACCGCCGGCTTCAGTCACAAGAGCCAAAAGCGCAGTTATAGAATCATTCGTTGATCTGGATCCCGGGGATCTGGTGGTACACATAAACTACGGAATCGGACGATTTCAGGGTATCAAACGTATCAAGGCGGCAGGAGCCGAACGGGACTACATCACGCTGCGGTACGGGGATGAGGAGACAATTTTCATCCCTATCGAACAGGTTAACCTGATACAGCGTTACATCGGTCAGGAAGGCCGCAAGCCCCGGCTCGACCGAATCGGCGGTCCGTCCTGGGAGAAAAAAAAGGCAAGGGTGAAGAAGTCCGTCGCCGATCTCGCCGACAGGCTGGTTAAACTTTATGCCCGCAGGCAAACAACTCTCGGTTATGCCTTCCCGAAAGACGACGATTTTCAGATCAGTTTCGAGGCCGCTTTCCCCTGGCAGGAAACCGCGGACCAGCTTACCGTCATCGCTGAGGTTAAGGACGATATGGAATCACCCAAACCGATGGATCGACTCGTATGCGGGGACGTGGGGTACGGAAAAACCGAAATCGCGATGAGGGCCGCTTTCAAATCAGTCCTTGGAGGCCGCCAGGTGGCATACCTCTGTCCAACCACCATCCTGGCGGAACAGCATCACGAAAGTTTCACCGAAAGGTTCAAACGATTTCCGGTCACAGTCGGGATGCTCAGCAGATTCGTGCCACCTTCCGAGCGAAAAAGAATACTCCAGGGGCTTGAAAGCGGTGAGATAGACGTTGTTATCGGCACTCATCGCATCCTTTCCAAAGACGTCAAATTCAAGAATCTGGGACTGATGATTATCGACGAAGAGCAGCGATTCGGTGTCAGGGACAAGGAGAAGCTCAAGGAGCTCAAGGCATCAGTTGATTGTCTGACCCTGTCCGCGACTCCGATCCCCAGGACCCTTCACATGTCACTGGTGAAGATCCGGGACATGTCGCTAATCAATACAGCGCCGAGCAACCGGCTTCCCATCGAAACTTTCATACAGGAGTTCGAACCCGAACTCGTTTCCAGGGCCATTCGCAGGGAAGTTGAGCGGGGAGGGCAGGTATTCTTCCTTCACAATCGTGTAGAGACTCTTGCACATGTTCAAACCTTCCTCCGGGACCTCGTTCCCGAGGTATTCGTTGAAATTGCTCACGGCCAGATGTCCGCCCGTCAGCTCGAGGACGTCATGCATCGTTTTGTTCACGGAGCGTTCCAGGTGCTGGTGTCAACAACCATCATCGAAAACGGCATTGACATTCCCAATGTCAATACAATCATCATTGATCGTGCGGATATGTACGGTATCAGCCAGCTATACCAGCTCCGGGGCCGTGTCGGCCGCTCCGGGCGTCTGGCTTACGCTTTCCTCCTTTACCCTGAAGACCGGGAAATCAGCGAATTGGCCATAAAAAGGCTTCAGGTTATCAGTGATTTCACCGAGCTGGGTTCGGGCTTCAAGATTGCAATGAAAGATCTCGAAGTCCGCGGAGCCGGAAATCTTCTTGGCTCCGAGCAGTCCGGAGACGTCTATGCCGTTGGTTTCGATCTTTATCTCCGTCTCCTGGAAGATGCCATAAGGGAACGAACCACTGAAGATCAGGGAGAAGAAATTCCGGAGACCTATCTTGAGCTGGACTACTCCGGCTACATTCCCGATACGTACATCAGTGATGCATCCGAGAAAATGGAAGTCTATAAGAAAATCGCTGCGGTTGGAGAAGATGCCGACCTTGAACGGCTCCATGCTGAACTGCATGACCGCTTCGGACCCCTGCCCGATGAAGTTCACAGCCTTATTTCAATGTCGGAGATCCGTATCATCTGCCGGAAGCTGAAAGTTACCAATCTCAAGGAGCGGAAAGGCAATGTCCAGATTACCTTCGGCAAGGTTTCCCTCATCTCGGTTGACAAGGTTATGAACCTGATGAAGACCGCGGGAGGCCGGGTGAAACTGAATCCCGCCAGACCCGATGGACTTCTTATGGAAACAGGGGACATCGGCCTCAAGGAAAAATCGGAGTTTATCAAGGAAAGACTGGAAATGCTTCTGTAGCATCAGATTCCACCATTTGACTCAATCCCTGTCCGACATATAACATAGCTCCATGTCCGACAACTTCCGCCGTATCAGGAGTTACGTCATCAGGGTTGCCAGGATGTCCGAGTCTCAGAAGAAGGCATATTCCGAACTTTATCCGAACTGGGTCATTCCATTCGATGGGGCTCAATTGGATTGGGATGATCTTTTCCCCGGAGCTGTAAAGCGGATCGTTGAGATCGGATTCGGAATGGGCGACGCAACTCGACAGGTTGCAGCGGAAAACCCGGACTGGGGTATATTGGGTATCGAAGTTCACAAGCCGGGAGTGGGGAAACTTCTCTGGTGGATCGACCAGGAGAAACTCGGAAATCTGTATATCATCGAACATGATGCAGTGGAAGTCCTTTTCGACATGATTCCTGCTGAAAGTGTCGACGGTTTTCATATCTGGTTTCCGGATCCCTGGCCGAAGAAAAGGCATCATAAACGACGCCTCATCCAGCCGGAAATTGTCGAAATGCTGAAACGGGCATTGAAACCCGGTGCTTACATCCATGTCGCGACTGATTGGGAACCCTATGCGGAGCATATATTGTCCGTATTCAGAAACGCAGATGGCTTGAAGAACCGTTTTGCTGAATGGGCACAAAAACCGGATTACCGGCCCGATACGAAATTCGAGAATCGCGGGATCGTGGCTGAACGTACGATCCGGGACATCATATTCGAAAAGGAGAAAATATGAGTGATGTAAACATCAATCCGTTTCTGGCCAAGTACGCGGATATAGCCGACAGGCAGAACCGCATACCTGCAGAGCTGTACGAAAAATATTCCGTTAAGAGAGGGCTCAGGAATTCAGACGGTACCGGCGTCCTGGTCGGTCTTACCGAAATCGGCCAGGTTCATGGGTATATCATGGATGAAGGTGAAAAAATCCCGGTTCCCGGAGTACTCCGCTATCGAGGCATCGACCTGAAGGACATTGTTCAGGGCTTTCAGGGCGAAGGCCGTTGGGGTTTTGAGGAAACGGCATTCCTGCTCCTTTTCGGTTACCTTCCTGCGGAACAGGAACTTGCAGATTTTACATCCCGACTCGGTGAGTTGAGAAAACTGCCCCGGAATTTTACCGAAGACATGATACTCAAAGCTCCCAGCGAAAATATCATGAACAAGATTGCCCGGTCCGTACTTTCTCTTTATTCATACGATTCTTCGGCAGATGATACCGACATCCCGAATGTCCTGAGACAGAGTGTCCAGTTGATCAGCCGGTTTCCATCCATCGCCGCCTATGCCTATCAGGCTAAAAATCATTATTTCAACGGCGCAAGCCTGTACCTGCATTCACCGGACCCGGAAAAGAGCACTGCCGAAAACATGTTGATGATGACTCGCGAGGGAATGTCCTATACCCGTCAGGAGGCCGAAATCCTCGACCTCTGCCTGGTGCTTCATGCCGAGCATGGCGGCGGTAATAATTCGGCTTTCACCACACATGTCGTATCTTCGTCGGGAACCGACACATATTCCGCTATCGGGGCTGCCGTCGGTTCCCTTAAAGGACCGCTTCACGGTGGCGCTTCGAAAATGGTCCGCACGATGATGAAAGACATCATGGAGAATGTGAAGGACTGGGTGGACGAGGATGAGGTAACCGCATATGTAACAAGAATCCTGAGAAATGATGCATTCGACGGCCGGGGACTAGTCTACGGTATGGGCCATGCGGTTTATACCAAATCAGATCCACGGGCGGAGCTCCTCA
>DAOVYP010000089.1 GCA_030635565.1 Spirochaeta sp.
CCAGGGCATCATAACCGTCATCGATAAGCTTCTGAAGGGTGAGAAATTCACCCTTGCTCTTGGACATTTTCCCATTCTTCATGATGAGAAACTCGTTATGAATCCAATAATTCACCCAACGGTGGCCGAAGGCGCCTTCGCTCTGGGCAATTTCGTTCGTATGGTGCACCGGGATATGATCGATTCCACCGGTATGGATGTCGATGCGCTCACCCAGGTACTTGGAGCTCATGGCCGAGCACTCCACATGCCAGCCCGGGTAACCGGTTCCCCAGGGCGAGTCCCAGAGCATCACCTGATTTTCGAATTTGCTGTTGGTGAACCACAGGACAAAATCCAGAGGATTGCGTTTGTTGATATCCACCTCGACACGGGCACCATGCTGGAGATTCTGCCGGTCCAGAAGGGCCATTCGGCCGTAGTCCGGCAGTTTCGACGTATCGAAATAGACATTGCCCCCGGCTTTGTAGGTAAAGCCCCGCTCCTCAAGGCGTTTCACCAGGGCAATCATATCGTCGATGTGCTCGGTCGCCCTGCAGCTGATTGTGGGAGTGAGGATGTTCATTCTCCCGGTGTCTTCGAAAAATGCGTCGGTAAAGAACTTCGCGATGTCCCAGACGGTCATACCCCGTTCTCTGGCACCCTTGAGCATCTTGTCCTCACCATCATCACCATCGTCGGTGAGATGGCCCACGTCGGTGATGTTCATGACATGCTTCACATCGTAGCCGAAGCGTTCCAGGGTGCGGCGAAGGATGTCCCAGTGGGTGTAGGCCCTCAGATTCCCGATATGAGCGTAATTGTAAACCGTCGGACCGCAGCAATATAAACCGACATGGCCTGATACAAGTGGCGTGAAATCCTGCAATTCGCGACCGTCTGAATTAAACAGACGAAGAGTTTTCAAATCATCGCTCCGGTTGCGGCAGGGGGCCGCTTGAGAATAAAATAACGTCGTGGCAAAAATAACCGAATTACAGGACAAGTTCAATATGAAGGGATTTTTGCTGACCTCCGAGCCCATGTGGCGTCATACCACGTTCCTGGTGGGCGGTCCTGCGGATCTCTACGCCGTACCGGCTGACGAGAAAGATCTGCGCGCCCTGTTTGCCGCGGCCCATCGTAACGATATGGAAATTTTCATACTCGGCGGCGGCTCCAATCTCCTGGTTGCCGATTCGGGATTTCGGGGCCTTGTTATCGATACCCGTCACTTCGACGATTACGACGTCGAGGGGAAAAATCTTATTCTCGGGGCCGGCCTGTCGGTATCCGACGCCGCCTGGAGAGCGGGCACAGCCGGGCTTGCCGGTCTGGATTTCCTTTTCGGGATGCCCGGAACCGTCGGCGGGGCGGTCTGGATGAACGCCCGCTGCTACGATGCGGAAATCGCCGACATCATCGTCTGGGTGGATGTCATGGACAGAGACGGAAAAATATCCAGAATCCCGATGAACCGGGAAGAATGGGCCTACAAACGTTCTCCCTTTCAGAGTACCGCGGGCGGAAGACTCACTATACTCCGGGCGGCGTTCGCCATGAATTCCGATGAACCCGACCGGCTCAGATCCGCAATGCGGAAGAATCGGGATGACCGGGTGTCCAAAGGTCATTATAAAGCCCCCTGTGCCGGAAGCGCTTTCAAAAACAACCGGGCTTTCGGAGCCCCTTCGGGAGTTCTCATCGACCGCTGCGGCCTGAAAGGTTTCAGAATCGGCGGTGCCGCTGTTTCATCCTGGCATGGTAATATCTTCATCAACGACGGAAATGCCGCAGCCGGCGATATCCGCAGGCTCCTGAAGGAAGTCGGACTCCGGGTGGAAGAATCCACCGGATTCCGCATGGAAAGTGAGATTCTCATGGTAGGAGACTGGAACAATGAGTGAAACAATGAACAGTCTGCTCCGTCTCCTCGAATTTGACGGTGAATCACTGCCGACGGCCGTCCGTGACTTTACCGTGGCCGATCTGGCCGACGGCTGGTACGAGCTGGACGAAGAACAGGCTCTCACCATTTTTCTCGCATTGGACCAGGAAACCCGGGGCGAACTCATCTCCGAACTTCCCGCCGCCGATCAGGAGAACCTGGTGGCCGCCCTGTCTGTTCAAGCCACCCGCGACCTGCTGGAAGTGATGGATCCTGACGATCTGGTGGACCTTATACAGACCGTATCACCGGAGGTTCGCTCTGAGGTTCTCGGCCATCTCAGCGAAGAGTCCCGGAAGGAAGCCGAATTCCTGCTGCGCTTCGATGATGATGACGCCGCGGGTCTGATGACCACCCGGTACGCCGCCGTCCGGGCCGATATCACCGCAAGCCAGGCCCTGGCCTTCCTGCGCCGGGCGCCTGAAGAGCTCGAAACCATCTATTACGTTTACGTCGTGGACGGGCTGCAGCGGCTGTCTGGTGTTGTCTCCCTGCGTCAGATTCTTATCACCGCCGACGATGTGAAAATCGCCGATATCATGGAGCGCAATGTCGTAAGCGTCAGGGACGATACCGACCAGGAAGAAACGGCCAAGGTCCTCGAGGATCATGATCTGATTGCACTTCCGGTCATCGACAGGTGGAACCGGCTTCTGGGTATCGTCACCTTCGATGATATGATTGACGTTATACGGGAAGAACAGAGCGAAGACATCTACCGCATGGGTGCCATCGGCGGTGAAGCCGAGGCATATCTGGAATCATCGGTGCCAAGACTCATCTGGCGGCGTCTTCCCTGGCTTGTACTGCTGCTCCTGGCCGGAACCATCACCACCAATGTGTTGGCCGGTTATGAGGCTCTGATAACCAGATTCGCATTCCTGGCCCTGTTCATACCCGTCATCACCCAGACCGGCGGTAACTCCGGCACCCAGTCTTCAACCCTGATGATCCGGGGACTGGCAACCGGTCATCTCCACTTCCGCCTGATCGGCAGAGCGTTCATGAAGGAATTGGCCACCGGTGTCGTTATAGGGCTGGCCACAGGTATCGTGATTTTCCTGCGGAGTGTCCTCCTCCCCCCCGGAGTCAGCAACCTGGAAGCCCTTGCGGTGGCGGTATCCCTGTCGGCGGTCGTTCTGTTCGCCACCCTTCTGGGATGTCTGGTCCCCTTCTTTATCGACCGCTTCGGCGGCGACCCGGCGGTGGCGGCCGGCCCCCTGATGTCCACCCTTATCGATGTGGCCGGACTCACGGTGTATTTTGAAGTATCCAGGCTGCTGCTCACCTGATTCCCCGGATGCCTGCCGGTTAATGTTTGGTGAATTTGTCATAATTACTGGAATCCCTGAGTTTAATGAATTACCATTCAATTCAGAGTGTCCCCGGCAATCAGGGCAACATTCCCTGTGGACTTCTCTCCTGTCGGGGACATTCCTCAATAATCTATGAATATCGACAAGACCCCGCTGAATGCAGAGTTCTATCTTCGTGATGCGGAAATTGTGGCACGAAACCTTCTCGGATGCATTCTGGTGCATCACGACCCGGAGGGAGTTCTGATGTCCGGCCGTATCGTCGAAACCGAAGCGTATCTCCCCGACGATCCGGCCTCCCACTCCTTCCGGGGCCCTACACGACGAAACAGTTCCATGTTTCTGGAGGGAGGCCACAGCTACGTGTACAGGATTTACGGTATTCACCGCTGTTTCAACGCAGTGACGGGAGGCGGGGGTGTCGGTGCGGCGGTGCTGATCCGCGCCCTGGAACCCCTGGATGGAATTCCGGAGATGTGGATGAGGCGCTATGGTGAACCAATACCCGCCGTTCCCGGGAAATCCGGGCTCAGGGGGCTCTGCAGCGGCCCCGGAAAGCTCTGCAAGGCTCTTGGCATAACTGCGGGTAAACACGATGGTGCAGATATTACCGGCGAGACAAGTGACGGCAAACTGTTCATCAGCGGCGGCCGGCCGGTTCCTGAAAACAGGGTGGGAGTCGGTCGCAGAATCGGTATGACCCGGGGGCGCGGGGAGGAAAAACTCAGGCGCTGGCGTATTGCCGACAGTTCCTACTTGAGCCGTTAGTGTGGTGTCCCGCTAGCAGCGTCGGGGCAGAACCCAGCTGAGAAAACGGGTATGCACCTGCCAGGACTCCTCACCGTAACCGCCGGCGGTGAGCCATGCCGAGGGTAGACCGGTTTCTTCCAGGAAAAGATACGTCATCCGGTCCCGCTCGGTTATCTGATCCAGGGTCAGATTCAGGAGTGAGGTGGAAGGCAGGGCATCATGTTCCCAGGGATCGGCCCCGGCAAGAACGATGGCCATATCGGCTGTGGAAGTACTTTTAAGATCCTTCAACGCCGAATACAGGCGATCCAGATATTGGCTCTCTTCACCGCTGTCGATAGGAATATCGAAATCGCTGGGTGTCCATGAAGGATGAGAAGGCGGTAAAGATCCATCCAGGGGCCAACCCCGGGCCATATGTATGCTCAGGGTTTTTACCGAATCGTCACCGGAGAATATGGCTGCGGTTCCATCCCCTTTGTGGGCATCAAGATCGATAATCCAGACCCGTTGAACGACGCCGTCGGCCTGAAGGCGCCTGACGGCCAACGCCGAGTCATTGACTGGACAGAAGCCATGACCGAAATCCCGATGTCCATGATGGGCGCCGCCGCCGAGATAATGACAAAACCCGCCTTTCAGGGCGATTTTAGATGCCCGGTAGGTTCCTGCCTGCATTTTCATCAGAAGCGGCGTCATCTCGCCCAGGGGACTGCGGGCATTTTCCGGCTCCCACCGATTGAACGATCCATCGGAATTCACGAGTTCAAATGCGGTCTTGAAGCGATCTTCCGCCCTCTCATCGAAGAATCCCCGGGAATAGTCAGAAGAATGAACTCGAATCAAATCTTCAAGAGTGATTGAGTCGTCAAACCGGTCCACCAGCCATTCGGACTCACGGCCCGCCAGATCCGGAAACCCATGCAGGGTATCCATTGTCCTGGTTTTACGGGAATCGAGGGCGGGAATTTTTATTCCGAAACGGGGGAAGTCCAGTAATGCGCTTCTGTCGTAAAGAACCATGGGCTGATTATAGCCAACCGGGCAATCAGGAGAAAGTGATGCGGCAGTATTTCAGAACCTGATTGCAGTGAGTCTCGAGTGTCCCCAACCTTGTCACACTTCTCGTAAAACACCGGTAATTTCGATCTCCGGCTGATTCCCGATTTCTCTAGCGGCCTTTGAATGATATTAGCGGATTTTGTGACAAGGTTGGGGACACTCAATATTGAGTCAATAAAGTTATCGGCCGATACCGAAGATAGGGAAGAACTATGTCCTGACGGAACATCGTACGGGCAACCCCTGCCTGAGGAAGACTATGAGCCGATACGACACGATAGATGAGAACGTCCTGTGGTCGATGCTGGAACGGCTGCAGAAAGATCTGGAGAAGACATTCAGCGGGGCTGTTAAAACCCGCAAGCTGTCGGCCTTCGGCTCCATGGCCTATCCGTTGAGGGGCATGCATTGGTCGGCGGCCTTCCTCGGTCTTACCGATCTTGCCGATATCGCCGCGGCCGGCTCCGCCTTCGTCGTCCAGCTGCAGAAAAGCCGCTACCGCTGGTCGGTGGAACTCACTTCAGCCCTGAAATCCCTGCTCAAACGAACCGGAGCATTCATTGGTGCCAGACCCGACGAGCCTTCAGCCGGCGTTTTCATCGACAGCCAGGAAGCCGTCCTTCAGGGAGCCGAGCTCAAACGCCCGGTCCCCACTGAAGACCTTATTGCTCTGTTCCGGCGCCGACAGATCGACAGGGATATCGTATCGGCTTGCCGCCAGCTGTCGGTGGGACAGGATAAGTCCTTCAGCCATGCCTTAACCATTCCCTCTTTCGCTAAACGACGTCACCGCCCCGATCGGCATCTTTCCCTGGTTTATCTCGACCTGGAAGACCAGGAACTCGATCTGAACGAGCTCATAAAAGCTCTTGATGAGGCCTTTGGAAAATCGGAAATTCTGCTTCACGGTCCCCTCGCCATCCCCTGGAAGAATTACAGAAGCTACAAAGGGAAAAAACCCTATTACCTTCTGCTTGATACGGTTCAGGAGAGCAGGGAATGGCTCGACGCAAAGAATATCTCCGGTAAAACCGTGAAAGCTCTCAAATCGCCGGAAACAGATCCAGTCGGAGAGGCCAAAGTGATTATCAGGGAAGTGTCGGTGGCTCCGGCTTATCCGGCGCCCGGGGCAGCCGTGGCATCACAGTCTCAGTCGGGTTTCGATCCGGGTCAGGCAGCCGAGCTGGAACCCGTCAAGGTGCGCAAACACAGGAAAATCAGAAACCGTGATCTTCAGATAAAGTTTCCGGTCGGAATGAAACTCATCCTTATCGTTTCCACTATCATCATCCTGGCCATGTCCACCCTCACCTATCTTTCTCTTTATTTTTTCCGGAATGAAACAGAAAACCGGGTGATGGATACCAATATGTCCTTGTCACGCACCGTGGCCAAACAGGCCGAGAAGGAACTCATCCAACTGTTCGATTCGGCGAATCTCCTGTTCCAGGTCGGCTCGGCCGCCGGAGGATCGGCAAACCTGGTTGACGATTTTTTTGCCAATTCCCGTTCATTAATATACGTCGGGGTTCCCGGTAGCGGTCTGGACTTTGCCAACAGGGTCTGGTTCCGCCCCAACCTGATTTTCGATGAAGCAACAATACTCCGCAGCATCCTTACCGCCCGCGCCGATGATCTGGATAAAGCAAAAGCCGGTGAGACTGTCGTAATCAACGTTTCACCCCTCATTCCCCATCTGGAAACTCCGGTCATCGCGTTAGCCGCCCCCTTCCTGCTCGGAACCGAACAGGAAGCCCTGGTAATCATTGCCGATGTGGGATCCAGTCTGGCGGAGAGTGTCCGGATTCAGGAAGGATTCACCACTACCATCATTGTCAATTCCGACGGCGAGATGCTGGCTCACCCTGACTTCTCACGGCTTTTCGGAGGAGAGAGCATCCGGGGTTCGGTGATATTCCAGGAGATGTATGCTCAAGGGTTGCCGGAGGGTCAGATTCTCTTCCAGGAGGAAACCATTAATGGTCCGGTGAGCGTCATGGGCTCATTCGCCATGATTCCTATCGGCAACCTTGGCGTTGTGACTACAGTACTCGAGAAGGATGCGTTCAGCGTCGTTGCTTCGATACAGATTCTGAACTGGTCTCTCCTCGGGGCCGTTCTTTCCCTGGCTATACTCGGCATCTATTTCTTTTCCCGGCAGATCTCCAATCCATTGAAGGAGCTCACCCTGGCCACGAGGCAGATAAAGGCGGGAAATTGGAATATTTCCATTCGTCCCCGAACCTCCGATGAGGTGGGACAGCTCACCCGTAATTTCATGGAGATGATACCGCATCTTCAAGCCAGGGAACGGCTTAGGGAGAAGACTGAGGCCTTCATCAACAAGCAGGTAGCCGGGATGATCGATAACGACACCCTGCCGGATCATGCCGAAACAAAAGATGTTACCGTATTCTTCTCCGATGTACGGGGGTTCACATCCATGAGTGAGGCCATGGGCGATCCTCAGATAGTGCTGGACAACCTCTCGGAGTACTTCCGGGCCATGGTGCCCTGTGTGGAGGAGACCCGGGGAACAGTGGACAAATTCATCGGGGACGCCGTCATGGCGGTCTGGGGCAGCATGCGTGACCTGGAGAATAACGCCGAAAGCGCTTTTAACGGTTCCCTGATGATGCGGACCGCCCTCCGGAATTTTAATTCCGGCCGGGGAGCGGTGAGCCGGCCCTTCTTCCAGATCGGCTGCGGCCTCAACAGCGGTCCGACCACCGTGGGAATCATGGGGGATCCGATGACGAAAATGGAATGGGCACATATGGGAGACACCGTCAACCTGGCCAGCCGCATTGAAGCCCTGAACAAACCCATGGGAACCGACATCCTCATCTCTCAGTC
>DAOVYP010000363.1 GCA_030635565.1 Spirochaeta sp.
GATCATGCGCGTCAATAATTGTCCGGCCCGCCCGACAAAGGGTTCGCCTTGCAAATCTTCATCTCGCCCCGGACCTTCGCCGACAAACATCAAGTCGGCGTTGGAACTTCGTACTGCGCGGGGAGGGATTTCGCCGGAGTATATCTTTCTGGCAAATCATGGCGTTTTTGTCGGCGGGAATGATGCCGACGAGATACTGAAGAAGTACAGCCGCCTGCATACTGCATTGGAGGGACGCCTGGTTCGTCGACCGGATACCATGCCGGTAACGGCGCCGTTACCCGGAAATTCCGAGGCGCTTAAAAGAGTCGCCTCCGGATTGTTCGGTGATAACGCGGAGCTTGAATTTGTCGCCGGCGGAGAGCTGGACCGGTACCTGGTTGACGGGAAAACCGCCGATCCTCTCACCGGTTCTCTGACTCCGGATCATATCGTCTATTCAGGGCCTGGAGCCCTTTACCTCGATTCAAAGAACCCGGCTGAAAACTGGGCATCCGCCGCAGAAACCTATATCGGGAAATGGGGGAAGCCCCCCAATATCACCCTATTGAATGATGGCTCTCGGGGTGCCCTTGTGGCGGCTGCCGGCCGGAAAGCCCTGGACAATGCGGTAATTCTGCTGGAAAACGCACTGGAAGTCTGCACATATGCCGAAAGTTTCGGCGGAACACTGGTAATGGAAGAGCCCTTCGTCAAATTCATCGTGAATTGGGAAGTGGAAAATTACCGGGGCAGGGTGGTGTCATAAAAAGGTGGTCTTATAAACATGAATCGCGTGTCATTCAAAATGAAACTCAAGCCCGGAATGAAAGACGAATACAAGAAGCGTCATGATGAAATCCGGCCGGAACTCCTGGAGCTTCTCCGGGGTGCCGGTGTGAGGGATTACTCGATTTTCTTTGATGAAGAGACCGATACTCTCTTCGCGGTTCAAAAGGTTGACGGTGATGCCGGTTCCCAGGATCTGGGGAAGAATCCAGCCGTACAACGCTGGTGGACATATATGAAGGACATCATGGAAACCAATCCCGATGATTCACCGGTGAGTATACCTTTGGAAGAAGTGTTCTACATGGATTGAAGGCTCAATCCTCTAATCTGAATCGGCCGATTTTCCGTTGAATACAAGATATACTGATTGATATTTCTCGATTTTGACGCATCCTGCCACAATTTGGTGGCGTTTTATGACTGGTTATGCTAAATTGACTTATGCTCGAACGCCAGAGAAAAGAAACCATCATCAGATTGATAGATCTTCATAAATTCACCAGCGTGCATGAGGTTGTTGAAGCCACCGGGGCGTCCGAATCGACGATCAGACGTGATTTCATCGACCTGGAGAATGAAAAGAAACTTCTGCGGGTTCGGGGCGGTGTACAACGCCAAAGTGACGCCGGTTCTGAAGAAGGAAGCTCCAACGAGCCCTCTTTCGACCTGCGAACAACCATCAATCAGGAAAAGAAACGCCGCATTGCTAAAAAAGCGGTAAGCCTGCTTAATGATGGGGAAACCATTTTCATCGACGGGGGCACCACAACATTCCAGATGGTGGAATTCCTTTCTTCTTTTTCACTCACCGTCGTCACCAACTCATTCGCCGTTGCCAACCACCTTATCAGGCATTCGAACTGCACCATCATCCTGCCTGAAGGCATCGTCGACCCGGAATCCCAACTCATCATGAGTAATCTTGCCCCGGATCCATTCCAGAATTACGCCGCGGCCAAGGCCTTCATGGGGATACAGGGCATTACTGTAACATCGCTCACCAACTCAGCCCCCCTCATCATCCAGTCCGAGAGGGCCATGATCGCTCATTCCCAGGAACTCATCATCCTCGCGGACGATTCCAAGTTCGGTCATGTCGGAAGTCTCACCCTCTGCCCTGTTGAAAAGGCATCGAAGATAATAACAACCAAGGAGGCCGATCCGGATTTGACGGCCCGACTCTCTGACAAGGGCATCGAAATTATCAAAATTTGAAAACGCCACCGGCCGGGGACGCTTTATCAGGTTTGAATAGTCAAAAAATTAGAACTTTCAGACTCTGGCTTTTCTGGACGACACCCGTTTATGATCTTCCATCACCGAAAAAAGGATAAGGGAGAGGATGAGGATAACTCCCAGAGTAAAATTGTAGATGTTGCCGCTGAAATTCAGCAGCGAGAATCCCTTCTTGAGCACACCGATGATGATGATACCGATCAGTGTCCCCCGCATGCTTCCGATTCCTCCCATGGTGGAGGTTCCGCCCAGGAGTACCGCGGTAATCACCTCAAAGTTCATGTTATCACCCATGCTGGTTTTTGCGGCAGAGAAGCGCCCCAGGTAGACAATAGAGGCCATCCCGCAGAGCAGCCCCAGAAAAACGTATATACCCAGAAGTATTTTTTTGGTATTCACACCGGAATAAATGACGGCGTTCTCGTTGAATCCTATACCTTTCAGGTTTCGCCCCAGGACACCTCGCTCATAAAGGTAATCGAGGATGAAGAAGAGTACCATCAGGTAAATGAACTGCACCGGCATGAATCCGAATAACTTTGTCGTCGATATCTTCTGGAAAACATCCGGGAAACCGGCGAAGTTGTTGGAACCGGCGATAATCATCGATATTCCCCGGAACAGATACATCGTGGCCAATGTGGTCACCAGTGACGGTATCCGGGTACGGGAGACTATCAGGCCGTTGGTCAGACCGCCCAGAGTTCCGGTTGCCAGAGCAAGGGCAATAGCCAGGGCCAGGTTCTGAGTGTTCGCCCAGGTGATTCCGAAGACGATACCGCTCATCTGCAGGTTGTAGCCCACACCGAGGTCGATGCCGCCGGTGGTGATGATGAACGTCAGCCCCAGGGCCATCAAACCGATTTCCCCTATGATGGCGAAGACATCGAAGAGTACCCGTGGTTTGAAGAACACCGGCTCGATAATTCCGAAGACGATAACGAGGATAATCAGTGCGATGACGAGAATCACCTGGTGACTCAAATACGATGTGAAATTTCTCTTGTTGACCGTACCCATCAGGCGGCTCCTTCGGGGGCTTTTTGCCATTTCTTCTTCAATTTGGAGAAATCAGCCACCGTGATGAATACGGCGATGAGGATGATAATGCCCTGGAGAGCAAACTGATAGTAATCCTGAAATCCAAGATAAATCATGGCGATGCTGATGAGATAAACAAAGATCGCTCCAAGAACGGCTCCGATGATTTTACCTGAACCGCCGAATATACTCACTCCTCCCACCAACGCGGCGGATATGAAGAACAGTTCCCGGCCAATGAACATCGAGGGCATTACTTCATTTCGGGTCATGGCCCTCAGGAGCGCCGAGATACCGATAAGAAAA
>DAOVYP010000159.1 GCA_030635565.1 Spirochaeta sp.
AACGGCGTATCCCCCGGTTTCTGATTACCTTACTGGTAGCCATCCTCACGTTGGCGATCCTCTGGCTGGTTGTCACAATGATCAGCGGCACCGTGGAACAGCTCATCAGGGATCAGGATTTCCTGGCAAGTCAGTTCAGCATAAGGGTTAATGCGGCACTTATCTGGATTGGGGATACAATACCCGGGGTCAATGTTGATGTTTTGCGGACACAGCTTAATGATGTCATGTCTCCGGCCAATATTGCTGAACTGATCGGATCCGTACTTGGAGTTTTGGGCAATGTTGGGTCATCATCGATTTTATTTCTTGTCTATTATCTCATTCTTCTATCCGGTGCCACAGGATACAGGGCTTATGTCGAGTACGTTACAGGGCCAGATGATTCGGGTGATACCCGCCAGGTGTGGAATCTGACTCAGGAGAGTATCTCAGCCTATATGGGCATCAAAACGATTATCAGTATGATCACCGGATTCTCCGTTGGTCTTATCTGCTGGGCTTTCGGTCTGCAGTTCGCACTGTTCTGGGGATTCATGGCCTTCCTTTTAAACTATATCCCTTCAATCGGCAGCATGGTGGCTACGGTGTTACCGATTTTCATGGCCGTTATTCAGTTCGACAACATTGGACTTATTCTGGGGCTCGGTATCCTGCTTGGAATATCCCAATTCATTATCGGAAGCATCATCGACCCCATGGTGATGGGCAGCCGCCTGCGCTTGAACACCGTCACCGTTATTTTTGGACTTCTCTTCTGGGGGTATATCTGGGGAATCCCCGGAATGTTGTTATCGGTGCCTTTGATGGTGATGATCCGGCTGCTGCTTGAACGTTCCGAAGATCTTTCAATTCTCGCTCGTTTGATGGGAAATGCCGGGAAATCCGGGAGAAAGAAACCTACCCTCTTTGCCAGGATCGTCAACGGCAGTAGAGGAAACGGTCATGGATCTGTGACCCACGGGAAGCCGGATCCTGAAATTACAGACGATGTATCCGCAGTGGAATAGTGAGAGAGTAACAGACCGTTACTCTGATCCACCTTCGAGCTGAGTTCCGGTGTTCTTTCCTGGTGTCGGCCGGTTGATCAACAGAAAGGCCGATATCGCGAGCAGTCCGCCGACAATCATCACAGGTTCGGGTTTCTCACCGAGAATAATAGCTGTGAAAGTGAGTGCGGATACCGGTACCAGATAGGTAAACGCGCTTCCTCTGGCCGCTCCAAGCCTGGAAGAGGCTATGAAATATACACCGGTACCGAAAGCCCCGACCGCGGCGCTGATAATAATCATGTCGCCCCAGAATGCCAGGCCCATTCCTGTCGGTATCTGTCCGCCTGTTTCGGCAAAGGCAATTGGTGCCATGAGTAAAGTCGCTATTGTATACAGCCTCAGGTTGAAACGTCTGAAACCCAGAATATTCTGAGCTTTATGGCTTATCAGAGTGAGCAGCGACCATGCGAGAGCCGCTGCCAGGTATGCCAGATTCCCCGAATCGGCCAGTTCTGCAACAGTGTAACGCCAGGGCTCCAACATCAGTACAGCTCCGATTATTCCGACGCTAAATCCGGCCACAGTGGATATCCGGGGTTGCGTCCGGGTGATCAGAAGGACTATGAGAAATGTGAAAAGAGGATTCATTGTCGTGACGATGAGACCGCCTTTCCCAGCCAGACCCGCTCCCAGACCGATGAAAAACAGCAGATTATAAGCTGAAATCGCCAATGCGGCCGCAATGGACCAGAGCCATCCTGCGGATTTTCTGCTCTTTGAAATATCGGGAAGGCGTTTTCCGATCATCAATGGAAGAAAACAGAACAAGGTGAGCGCGAAACGGATAAATGCCAGTGTCGCAGGCGGGGCGATCGAACTGATTCGCTTTCCTGATACCCAGGTGAATCCGACAATAATCATGGCGATAACCATCAGTATAGAAAGAATCCAGGTGGTCGAAACAGTATCTCCACCTGCGCCCTGCAGCACCCTGTTCCGTCTTGAAGAGCTGAATATCTTTCTTCTCCAGGGAGGAAGTATATGAATAAATGGAGGGCTGCCCCCGTTACGATCGATCCAGGCTTTGAGGTCATCCTTCAATGCACCCTGATCGTGACCCAGGCAGATGATGTTCGGTTTAATGTCGCGAACGACACCGTATGTACGGATTTCGGAATCGGCCAGAACGGCCTGATCCACCAGCCCTGATGATTCAAGCGCTTCTATTCTTGCTTTTTCATTCTTCACTGGAGTCGCACCCTTCCATTCTCGGACAAAGGTATCCCGGGAAACGACAGCGACAAGTCGGTCTCCGTGTCTTGCCGCATTGCGGAGAAACCATTGATGGCCGGGGTGTATAACATCGAATGTGCCGAATACAAGTACTGTTTTCATGATCAGGATTCCGTAACCGCAGTATAAGAAGACGAGCATAATGCGAACAGTGGTGATTTAACACGTTATCAGTGTAAAAAATGTGAAAAACAACTAAAGGTTCTTATATGAAGAGGCGAAAAGTGAAACCTCGTGAATTATATTGTGTGTTATGTATGATTTTTTGTTGATACTATGATTAAGATAATGTATACTAACGGTGATTTTTATTGACTAACTTGCATGAAACTTGTGCAAGTTAGTCTCTAGCGATCGTCAATGTCCTTTAGAGCGGACCAGTACGATCAGAGATTCCTGGAGGGGTGTTTTCTTGTGCTTTGTGTGAAGATTCTAATGAGAACATGTGTTCTCACTCACCATGGCAGGAACTTCCCAACATTGGACGCTTGCTCTCTGATCGTGTAGTTTCTAAAGTGTCAAAAATAAATCAAGTTTGGAGGCATCAATATGCAGGTTCTTAAAGACGAAGTTCGGCAGAGAATTATCAAATCGGCTCGCCGTGAGTTCAAGAAGTACGGATTTGAGAAAGCGTCGATGCGTTCCATCGCATCCAGCGCGAATATGACCGTCGGAAATCTGTACCGATATTACAAGAACAAGGAAGAGCTTTACGGTGCAATCATTGGAAGCCTTTTCGATGAAATTAAGACTCTGAAAACCAATATGCCCGAAGAGCCCGAAACCCGGCTCAATTATCTGCTGGATAGCTTCAAGGAACTCCAGAAGGATCATCGATCGGAATGGCTTACCCTGTTCGGTGGAAGTACCGGAACAAAATTCCAGAAGATAGCCGATGATATTCACGGGATTCTCCGGGATACTCTCATGGATGTTCTCAAGAAAAACGGCCGTCGTCCTGAAATCGCAGTTCCCGTGGCATCAGCCATTATCTACGGCCTTAACACCATCCTGCGTACCGATAAGGGTAAATCCGGCGATCTTGCCGATGCTTTCCTGAACTATATGATGGTTGATATAGCAAATCGCGTTGCCTGACGCTACTTGTCATCAGGTATGAAAAGGACCGCTTCGGCGATCCTTTTTTTCATCGGTGGCTGTTGGCTGGACAAGCCGCCACTATCGGCGTAACCCAGTGAACGCCTCCGGCGGTTGTAATGCCATCCCGCTTGAGTTTTTCTACCGGTTTCATACAAACTTTCCGCCGATAATTGGAATATGAAAGGCTTCATCATTCCTCCATGGAAAAAATACAGGCTGCAAAAAGGTGCCGATAAAACAGGTCAATTCATAAATATCGATTAGTGAGGATCTTTCAAAATTACCATTCTGAAAGATCCTCAGTTATTGGGTCGAAAAGTTATTTTCTTATACATTAATAAAATAACTTTTCTAAAGGTCTGGATAATTTCGAAAATCCGGGATTTTTGAAATTACCTGTAGTAAAAGAATAATATGTACTGTATGAAAATGTACAACATGTGAATTTCCTGAAAACCGGAACTAATTGATATTGCGCTTGGATGTCTTTAAAAGGTCGTGATAGAGTTCAGGTATGACATTTAAAAATATTTCAATATCGGAAAGTACCCTTGGCATAAACATTGCTTATATGTTCATCGTCGCAGGGGCGACAATGCTGACTGGTTTGAGAACCGGTCTGGAGGTACACTCGTGAATAACCGCACCATCATTATTATAATTGTTTTGATTATCATGCCGGTAATACTCTTTGCCGGAACTCTTTTTGAAGACGAGAAGAAGACTTCGGATCCCTATGTCGGTGAACGGGGCGGATTCAATTCCC
This sequence comes from Spirochaeta sp., assembly GCA_030635565.1. Lineage (GTDB taxonomy): Bacteria > Spirochaetota > Spirochaetia > DSM-2461 > DSM-2461 > UBA2779. Next base: position 4,153 of record DAOVYP010000159.1, read on the forward strand.
TGTTCGTGAACCCCGCCGGTGCTGCCGGGCAGAGTGGATTTGAACTGTCGCTGAATGTCGGCGCCAGGACGAAGGTCAATGATGTGAAGCTCCTTATGGGTATAACAGCTATAGCTCTGGGATTTAACGATACTACCACCGATATGGAGATGACCATAGCCGACGCCAGCCAAACCTTGGCAGAATTGTATTCAGACGGAGTCATAACCGAGGACTTTCTGGATGCGATTTTCGACGGAACAGATCTCGATCCGGATACGGTCCCTCCAGGGTTCTGGAATGATCCGGCATCGATTCAGGCCGCTATTGAAGATCCTTTATTCGACAATGCTGACCTCACTCAGATCGAAACAAACCTGGATGAAGTGATGAATAATCCCGGATCCCCGCAGCATACCGATTTCTACAATGGTCTTCCACAGGAAGTCACTGCGAAAGCTCTTGCCAGCTTCAAGACCGGATTTCTCATCAAAGGCTTCGGTCTGGGTATTTACGATCACGCCATGGGTGTAGCTATCATGGATCCCGTTACACAGGAATATGGCCTTGAAACTATTTACAATGAGCTCGGGGTCATCGCCGGTGGAGGTTTCAACCTTTTCGAAGGCAAACTGGCCCTTGGTATTTCAGGAAATTACGGGATACTGATGCGGAATACCTCACCTGTCGGTTTCGAAGATTTCGGCACACTTCTCAACGACCCCGGCACCATCAACTACGGTTACACCTGGGGAGTCGACCTCGGTGCCGTGTGGCGTCCCACCCCCGCACTGGGAATCGGTATCGTGTTCAACGATGTCGTCGGTTATACCGAAGTCGATACACCCCATACTGCCGATGGCATCATCGGTCTGTTCGATTCAGGCGCCTATCTGATGGACAGCATGAACTACAAGTTCACCATGGATCTGGACGCCGGTATCACCTGGCAGCCTGACTGGCGCTTCGTTCAACCGAAGTTGAGCTTCGATATGTACAACGTGATCGGGTATGCCCGGGATGTGGCCGATAACGGAGATGATTTCGAGAGCGCCATGTACCGAACTCTCGAGCACATGCGGTTCGGCGCCAACTTCACGTTCTTTGAGTTCCTGAATATCGGTGGACAGTTTTACGATCACTACCTGAGCGTCGGTGCCGGACTGGATCTCCTTTTCCTCGAGCTTTACGGAGAGGTAAAGATTCGGGACGATGCCTTCTCTGCATCCGATCTGGGCGACGTACCCATCGGCGGAGACCTGATGGTGAGGATTCACTTCTAGGCAAGTTGCATCGCAAAGTTCAATTCAAAGGTTCAACCCAGGGACTGTTCCGGAAGGGACAGTCCCTTTTTCAGGCTTCCGGTTAATCGGTTACAGTAAAGTTTCTTCCTCACGGCTCCCGTCGGCGAACTGAAGTTTGTACAAATTATGATAGACGCCTTTCTGTAACAGCAATTCGGCATGCGTACCTTCTTCAATCAGCTTGCCGTGACCGAGAACCATGATACGGTCCGCTCTCCTGATGGTTGACAGTCGATGAGCAATTATCAGTGCCGTTCGATCTTCCAGAAGCTGTGCCAGGCCTTCCTGAAGCAGTGTTTCGGTTTCCGTATCCACGTTCGCTGTCGCCTCATCCAGGATAATGACCCGGGGGTTATGTGCGATGATGCGGGCGATTGCGATCAGCTGCCGCTGACCGGCGGAAAGATTTCCGGCACCCTCGGTGATTTCAGCATCATATCCTTTCGGCAGAGATTGAATGAACGCATCGGCT
>DAOVYP010000097.1 GCA_030635565.1 Spirochaeta sp.
GACAGCACGTATCCAGAGAGCCACCAGAGCCCACGTTCCGGGCGAAACACGTCGCTTGAGACCAGCTCTTTAGGGGTCCCGTGTTTAGCCTCTTGGTAGGACAGGTATAGCAGGTCGAATTGTCGAGTTTCACCGGATCCAAGTTCGAGCTGATGCCACGCCCGCTCCAACCGCTTGCAAAAGCCTGGCCGAAACCATGTGTCGTCTTCGATGGTATTGATGAATTTCCGGGTAATCTGCTTTTTACGGGTCTTCTGTTCAGCATCGAGCTTGGGATGCTCATCGATTAATCTATGAGGTGTGAAGAGAAGCGAGGCTTTCATCGACCGGATGGCCTTTCCATTTTCCTCCACGAATTGTGACACCATAGCGGGGTCGAATTTCAGCTTTCTTTCTTCAGGGGGGAGCATGCCTTTGGTCTGCAGGTATCGGACCACTTCCGAATCCAGGAGAATGGCATTGAGTGTCGGGCGGAATCGCCTGTAGAGAATCCCGTATACGATAAGTTTTGTCGTATCGATAACCGAGCTGCGTCGGGAGATGAATTCGGTGCCTTCGGATTCGATTCTGGTAATGAGATTATTGGCCGTCAGCTGCTGAATCAGGGGAGCCATGATGCTCGGCCGGCTGAATCCGACCCCCTTTCGGCCTTCCCGGTTCACCAGATCCTGCAGGGGAATACCCTTACGGGTGCAATATTTATGGCCCTCATTACTGAGAAAGATTTTGCATGGCAGTTCAATCGTGGCTTCAGAGGTCAGCAAATTTCAATTCCTCCAGTGCATCGTTCAGGCTGTCCCGGATATTGAAAAAGGATATGAGCTTGACGTAGCCGAATGCTTTGGATATTCCATCAGAAAGGTTGCAGAAGAGGAACCTGATATTGTCACGATGCTGGACGTGGAGATTCACAAACATTCCGATTCCCATGCTGTCGATGTATGTGGCGTCCCCCATGTGAAAGACGGCGGCATCTGAACGCTCAGCCCTGAGGGCCTGGATGATTTCGTTCCTCATGGTACCGGTGATTTCGGATTCGATATTGCCGTGAAAACGGAAAACAACGGCATCTCCCGCTTTTTCCCAAGTCAGGGTTTTACTCATGCAGACTCCATGCTGATCAGGATGCCCCCGACGCGTTGTCATTAACAAACACGGCGGGGGTATTTAAAGGAATCAAGTGAGGTAATTTCAAAAATCTCCGATTTTTAAAATTACCCAGATCTTTAGAAAAGTTATTATCTTATACAATAATAAAATAACTTTTCGACCCTATACTTGAGTATCTTTCAGAATGGTAATTTTGAAAGATTCTCAAGTAAATAGTGATTTGATTTCTTTGGCGTATATGTCATCAATGACGTGTCGTTTAATCTCCTGTTTACCGGACAACTCTACGCTGACCTCGAAGGGTTTCGGCAGCACGGTGAATCTGGCGATCCGTTCAAAAATCTTGAAGCCGTTCGCCTGGGATATCAGGCCGGAAATTTCACCGGACAGCAGTTCATGCACTTCGTGACCGATGAACAATTCTTCATCGTCCATGTATGCCACTCCGTTATCTTTCGCCCAGACCTTCACATTGTCCGGATCGACCAGGATGAGGGATCCGAGGAATTTCCTGTCCTGACCGACGACGACAGCCAGGGAGATATACGGGCTGAGTTTCAGTTTCTCTTCGATCGGTGCCGGTTCAATATTCTCGCCTCCCAACAGCCCAATAGTCTCCTTGGCTCGGCCTACGATCTTGTATTCCCTGTCATAGGTCATCATCGAGAGGTCGCCTGTATTCAAAAAGCCGTCTTTGTCGATTGCCTCGGCGGTAAGATCGTCCCTCCTGTAGTACCCCTTCATAATCTGGGGACCTCGGGCGTAGAGAACACCGATTTCTCCAGGTCCGACTTCTTTACCGTCTTCACCGATTATTTTTAACTCGGTCTCGGGGAAGGCCGGGCCGATGGTGCCCGGGACCGGCCGGTCCCGGGGGCGCAGGGAGAGAACGGGTGCCGACTCTGTGAGTCCATAGCCTTCCAGGAGCAGGATGCCTGCAGCCTGAAAAAACGCATCCACGTGGGCGGGGAGTCCGCCGCCCCCGGATATACCGGCAATGAATTGTCCGCCCAGTTTGGTTTTGATAGCTTTAAAAACCAGAACATCTCCCAGGGCCTTCAGGGGCCAGAGGAGGATGAAGGGGATGATACCTAAGACAGCATCCAACAGACGGCTGCGTTTCCTGTATCGGGCCACATGCCCCTTAACCATACGGGCCGAGGTACTCCAGGCGCCGCCTACGGCGACGAAAAACAGAAAAAGGGCTTTCTTGACGCCTCCGGCTTGATTCACCTTGCGGTAAATACCGTCCCTGACCGATTCCCAGATCCTGGGCACCGAGGCCATCCATGTGGGTTTCACCAGCTGCATATCCGCCAGGAGTATGGAACCGACGGGTTTGGAATAACAGAGCGCGCTGCCGGTTCCAAGGGCGACGTACTGCATGATGCGCTCGAAGGAATGCCAGACCGGCAGGACGCTGAGCCATCGATCTCCGGGACCTACACGAATGAGTTCCGGGACGAATTTAACCTGATGGAGGTAATTCGTGTGGGTGAGCATCACTCCCTTGGGTTCACCTGTGGTTCCCGAGGTGTAAATGAGGGTCATGACATCATCAGGCTCGCCCTTGTCGATTTCCTCGTCAATAAGCGCCATAACGCCGCCTTTACCGCTCTCGAGTACCGATGCGTAAGTATGAATCTTAAGCTTCCCGGTATCGGCACCGGCAGGATTAAAATCGGGATCGATGATGATGGCTTCTTTCAGATCGGGCAGGGAAGCGGCATTCGAGAGGACTTTTTCCAGCTGCCTTTCGTTTTCAAGTACTGTGAGGGAACATTGTGAGAAGGAAAGAATATAGGTGATTTCCTCTGCGGTGGAATCGCATCCCCGGGGTACGTCCGCGGCTCCAAGGCATTGAATGGCCAGGTCGGTGACGAACCATTCCTGCCGGTTGTCCGATATGAGACCGACACGGTCTTCCCGTTTGACTCCCAGTTTCTCAAGGCCGGCGGCGAACTGCCTGGCCTGATCGTAAAGCTCGGTGAATGTGGTGGTTTGAAAAACCCCATCCGCATCCTTCTGCATCTGGGCCGGAAGTCCCGGATAATCGGCGGCTGTTTTTCTGAGTAATTTCGGAATCGTGGGTTCCATGGTTATAAACCTCCAAAGATTCTTTTTTCTCATGATAAGCCCTCGGGAAGCAGACACATAGTCTTTTTGATTGAAATGTGAGTATTTCCGACCTGTTGTAAAATCTTCACCGATGGCCTGAAGATCAGTTTGAGTATCATCGGAAAGATAGAATTCATTTCAGAAACAAACCCGGTGGACTTTCAGACCCACTGTGACAAGGTTGGGAACACTCCGGATTTCTTTCCTTCTTCTTCCACGGCGCAATAGCTTCGATATACTATGACTATATGAGCGAATTCCGCGTACCCCGCATTATGGGCATCATCAACTGCACTCCAGACTCGTTTTTTACCGGCAGCCGCAGCGGAAATACAAAAACAGCCTGTGAAACCGCAATGAGGATGATCCGGAATGGTGCTGAGATACTTGATATCGGCGGCGAATCAACACGTCCGGGGGCTGTCGACATTGATGACGATGAACAGATGGCCCGGGTTGTGCCGGTGATACGGGGGATTCGGGAACTGTCGGACATTAGCATTTCCATCGATACCCGGAGCGCCCGCGTTGCCGGGGCCTCCCTGGATGCCGGGGCCGACATTATCAATGACATTTCCGCGCTTACAGGTGATATCGCCATGGCGTCGTTGGCTGCTGACCGGGATGTTCCGGTGGTTCTGATGCACATGAGGGGGAAACCGTCCACCATGCAGGCCAAACCTCATTATGATGACCCGGTGAAAGAAGTCAGGGATGAACTGCTGATGTCGGCGGAAAGGGCTATGAAAGCCGGAATTAAAAAGAATAAAATTATTCTTGATCCCGGTATTGGTTTCGGAAAAAGACAACAAGACAATACGGCTCTTCTCGGTCGGTTGGATGAGTGGCGTCCGGATGATTTTCCGCTTCTCGTGGGGGTAAGCCGTAAATCCTTTCTAGGCAGGATTATAGACGCCGAGAAACAACGTTCAATCGAACACTTCCGGCGTCATGTCAATGAGGTTGGAGCTCCATTCAATGATGGATATGATGGTGACAGCCATCCCGATGACAGACTCATGGCTACCGCCGCCGCTCATATCTGGTGCCTCACTCGAGGTGTGGACATTCTCAGGGTTCATGATGTGAAGGAAGCACGGCAGCTTATTGCCGTATGGGAGGCGCTTTTATGGGCTTCCTGAATGATTTCCCAATGTTCAGTGATTTTATACTTCCGGCGGTCGATATCGCTCTTCTGGCGTACCTGATATTTAAACTGTATGAAATCCTGGAGGAAACCCGGGCCGTACAGCTCCTGCGGGGAGCTGTCATTCTCGCGCTGGTCTACGCTGTTGCATGGTTCCTGAGACTCTCCACCCTGTTGTGGATATTGGAAATGATTGCACCGGGGCTTTTCATCGGTGTCGCCATCGTATTTCAACCTGAGCTGCGAAACATCTTCGCCCGTATAGGTCAGAGGGAACTTTTCCGGGGCAAAACCCGGCAGAAACCCCTTCAGGTTGAGGCTGTACTCAATGCAGCCGAGGTTCTGGCCAGCCGGAGACGCGGTGCACTGGTTGTATTCGGACGGAAGGTCGGCTTGAAAAATATCATCGATACCGGAACCCGAATCAATGCTGATCTTTCCTCTTCGTTGATTCTCACCATATTCGGTCATGACGGCCCCCTTCATGACGGGGCTGTTGTTGTTCAGGGGGGACGTCTGTCCGCCGCAGGATGTTTCCTTCCCCTGTCCAATCAACCGGATATCCGGCGCAGTTTCGGTACCCGTCATCGTGCCGCCCTGGGCATGGCGGAGGAAACCGATGCTGTGGTTCTTGCGGTTTCCGAGGAAACCGGCGCCTTGTCACTGGCCTATGACGGCAACATCTTCTACGACCTGGAGGAGGATGAAGTCAGGCGTCGACTCCATGAAATGCTCGGCCGTGGATTTCCCGATTCCATTGAAGGAGGTGTCGTATGAGACAGTCCTCTTTCATGAACCGGATTTTCGACCGCTGGCCTGTTAAAATTATCTGCATCGCCCTGGCCATCATCCTGTACATCCTGTTCCGGGTGAATACACTCACAGAGCGTCAACTCACTATCCCGCTGCGGGTTCTCACCTCAGAAGGGTTTGTCGTGAGTTCTGAATACCCCGGAAGCATCAATGTCACTTTGCGGGGAGAGGAAGACGAACTTAAAGGCATCCTTCCGGATGACATCGAGGCATTCGTCAATCTCACCCCATATCCGGAAGAAGGGGAGTTTCAGATCCCGGTGGAATTCCACAAGAAAGGATCCGCCCTTCAGCCCGAGGCATTGGAACTCCGTCCCCGTCCCAGAGATATCACCCTCTCTCAGGAGAGGAGGACGGTTCGGAGTCTTATCGTTCGTCCTGAGTTATTCGGTTTCCCGGCACTGGGATATGAATTGACCCAATTCTTCGTGTCTCCGTCTTCGGTAACCGCCGTCGGTCCCCAGAGTCAGATGTCGGATTTGAAGGATCTGAAAACCGAACTCATTGATCTATCAGGCCGCCGAAACGATTTTACAATTACGACCCGGATCATACTTCCGTCTTCCCAGATTGATATACCGGGAGGCAATATCGTCGAGTTCCGCGGAGTTGTGGACGAAGCGGTTGTAATCAGGACCATCGCGGAGCGTGAAGTTGTGGTTTTCGATCTTCCCGGGAATCTTCGAATCATCGATGAGTTACCGTCAGTGAGCCTGACCGTGCAGGGAAGTCAGCTGACTGTTGAAGGCTCCCGTCCCCAGGACATGACTTTCTATATCGACGGTTCGGTTATCAGCCAACCGGGCACTTATATCCTTCCACTGAAAATGGATATTCCACCGGGCCTGGCGGTACTGCAGCTTCTTCCCAGAGAAGTGACCATCAATGTCGTCAGGGCACCCGGGGAATTAAACGAGGTTTCACCGTGATAATGGGGATAGGAATCGATTTTGTTACGGTATCACGCATAGCCCACTGGCTGGATGATGATGCTCTCTGCCACCGTTTCTTTCACCCGGATGAGCTGGATGTAATCAGGTCAAGGGGCACTGAAGCGGCCAGCTCCATGGCAGGGCGTTTTGCCGCCAAGGAAGCATTCGCCAAGGCACTTGGAACCGGATTCGCCGGTCTGACACTCAAGGAAATCAAGGTGGAAAATGATCGTTACGGGCGGCCCCTGCTCGCTCTGGAGGGCAGTGCCCTTGATGCCATGAAGCGAATCGGCGCCGTAAAGGCACACCTATCCATCACACATGAAGAAAACCTGGCGGCCGCACAGGTGATACTGGAGGCGTAAGGGATATGACGGAAGGAAAGGTCACTTACAGAGCTAAAAAAGAAACGGTGTGTCCGGTATGCGATAATAACTTCAGACGTGAGGAACTTCTCACGGGAGGCGGGAGGATGAACGCCGGTGATCTGACCGATGAACTTCACCGGGTTTATCTCACCACCCAGAAATACGGTGATGTATATCCTCTGATATATCCGGTTTCCGTTTGTCCCCAATGCTGGTATGCCGCCTATCCCAGGCATTTCGAAATCATGGGAGCCGAAGTGCATTCCCGGATCGAAGAGACCATCGGAGAACGCAAAAATATACTGAAACCATTTTTCCCGAACCTGGATTTCGATGGAGACAGAGGGCTCGAAGAAGGCATATCTTCCTATGTACTGGCTGCGTTATGCTACGAATACCGCGATCCCGGCACGACTCCGACATTCCTGCGGGGCCTGTCTTTTCTTCGGGCCGGATGGCTCGCAAGAGATCTTCATAACCTCATGCCGGCGGATAATTACGATTACATGTCCAAAATTTACCTGCGCAAGGCCTCCTTTTTTTATGGTGAAGTGCTGGAGTGCGAACGTAAAGGAAGTGAAAGCATCGAAAATGTTCCGCATCACGGACCGGATCTGGATAATAATTTCGGTTTTGATGGTGTACTCTATCTCCTCGGCGTCCTGCTGCTTAAATACGGACAGCGTGATGATTCGCCCCGCCGGGTTACCGCACTGAAAGCGGCCCGCTCTGCGGTTTCCCGCATCGTCGGTATGGGGCAAACCTCGAAATCCAAGCCTTCGGCTCTTCTTGATCTCGGACGGGAACTGCACAAGACAATCAAGAAGGAGCTGGAGGAAATCTCCGGTGAGGCGTAACATCAAGCTTGTCGTTTCCTATGACGGGACCGATTTCGCAGGATGGCAGATACAGAGTAAAGACCGAAGCGTACAGGGCGTTATTGAGACTGCCCTGGCCGATCTCCACGGCATGCCCGTTTCCCTCACAGGAGCGGGGCGAACGGATTCCGGTGTTCATGCCACCGGACAGGTCTGTAATTTCTACACTGAAAAAACCATTATCCCTGA
>DAOVYP010000461.1 GCA_030635565.1 Spirochaeta sp.
AATATTCCCCGATTACATTAGGGTGTGCCAATGTTCATCATCGACCCCCACATTCATAGCGCTGAAATAAGTCCATGCGGGAAAGTGAATACCGCACGATTAATATCACTTTACAAAAATGCAGGATATCAGGGTTTGATCATCACCGATCATTTATCCACATACTGCCCGATTTTTCGAGAAAAAATGTCCTGGAAGGAAAAGATTGATCTTTTTTTTACCGGTTACGATTTGATAAAAAAAATCGGCGAAAATGCAGGTTTGGTAATTTTATCCGGTTTTGAAATAACATTTAATAGGATTCCCAATGACTTCCTGGTGTACGGAATCGATAAAGAATGGCTTTACCGGCATGATAATCTGCTGGATTCAACGATTGAGAAGTTTGCCGAATCAATTATTGAGACAGGAGCTGTTATCATCCAGGCCCATCCCTTCAGAAATCGAATGATACCCCGGGAAAAACCCCATATCCACGGGATTGAAGTGTATAACGGTAATCCCCGGCATGATTCACAAAATCAAAGTGCCATGAAATATGCGAAATCACATTCCATGATACCCGTCAGCGGATCAGATTTTCATCAGGAGCAGGACTGCGCCAGGGGTGGTATGAAATTTGAATATCCGATTCAAAGTATCGATGCATTTGTATCCGCGCTGAAAAATGATACTCCGGCATTAATTCAGACGCATTGAGGACTCAGCGTAAAAAATAAATTTCTGCCATATGCAACGATCATTAGAGAATTACGAGCCCGATGCAGATTGCCGGTGGTACCGTTGTTATAAAAAACGTTACTGCAGCGGTCCTTCCGGCGCATGCAGGCTCTCGTGAGCCATGGCAAGATTAGCCGGAAATACGTCGCTTTGCGGATCGCTCAGACATGCTGACCGGAAGGCTTCCAGGGCCTGGTTCGAATATCCTGATGCCATGAGGCAGAGCCCCAGGGCATTCTGCCATTCAGCTTCCCGGTCCCTCATGGCCAGGGCCCTCCTCAGATACGCGGCCCCTTCATCGAAGAATCCGGATGCATAGGCGCATATTCCGGTATTGGCCGCATACTCAGGGTTCTCCGGTGCCCTGTCGGCGGCCTGACGAAACGCCTCCAATGCTTTCTCCCGATTATTCATGAGATAGTGCCAGTATCCCAAGTCTGCATGATATGACGCTTCCAGAGGGGCCGATTCAACGGCGGATGTGAGGTGAATCTTCGATGATTTCCATAGATTCCGGTCATCCGTTTTTAATGCATCGGTGAGTTCCAGCCGGCCGAGCCGATTCAGAGAATCGGCATTACCGGGTACCTGCCTCAGAAGATCCCGGGATTTGTCCCGGCGGCCCACGGCCATCAAGGCCGCCCCGCACCGGGCCTTGAACTTCGGGTTATCCGGGTCGGTTTTCAAGGCCTTGTCCCACGCTTTTATAGCAAGGCGGTGCCATCGGTCACCTGCAGGGGAACGACTGCCGGTTATGAGCGAGTCCGCATCAAAGCACTCGGGACCGTCAAGACTCAAAACCGGCGCCTCAAAAGGCGGTTCAGCCTCTTCGGCACGGCTATCCCGGAACTCCGCCAGACGCTCCCAGGCCCAGGCGGCTTCTTCACTTTTCAGAATCACATCGCGATAAAGCCGTTCGGCATCATCAACCTGTCCGGCAGCTCCGAGAATATCAGCCTTGTCCGCCAGCAGCAGGGGATCCGAGGGTTTGATTTTCAATGCCTGTTCCAGGGCCTCCAGCGCCGCTTTCTCGTCGCCGAATTCCAACCAGCAGACCGATTCCCCGTAGGGCAGACTGTCGTCCGACGGATCAATCACCGCCGCACGACGGTAGAAGTTAATGGAGTCTTCCAGCCTTCGTTCACGGTAAAGCCACCAGGCATAATCACGCTGGAAATCAGCATTCCTGTCACCGATTTCCGCAGCCTGTCGGTAATGATGTCCCGAGTTCTCCCAGTCGCCGGCCGAAGAGTCACTGCCCTCGGAGGCATAGGAGCGCTCATCTTCAAGTCTTGCAAGTGAATTGACGGCGAAAGCGTCTTCGCCGGTATCACTTCCGCCTTCTACCGCCTTCTCAAGGAATTCCCCGGCCTCGGTCCACTTCCCGGATTGTCTCAGGGCGTCACCGAGATTACCGAGAAAAATCAGGCTTTCCGGGACAATGTCGACGGCACGCCGGTAGGCTTTTACGGCCTCTTCAAGAGCCGCGGGTTTCATTGAATCGGATTGTTCGTCCCATCCGATTTCCATGAAATGAACCCCCAGTTGATTCCAGATACGCCCGTCTTCCGGATTTCTTCCGATGGCGTCCCGAAGCAGGGTTTCGGCCAGATCCTGCATACCGATACTCCTGGAAAACCAGGCCGCATCTTCCAGGAGGTCACGGTCATCGGGACTTCTTGATAAAGCGTTCCGATAGAGGGCCGACGCTTCGGATTTCCGGTCTTCGAGAGCCAGTTTCTCAGCCAGACTCTTTACCAGCGCCGGATTCCCTGGATGATGGTCCGGTCCGGAACGGATAATGGATTCGGTTTCA
>DAOVYP010000141.1 GCA_030635565.1 Spirochaeta sp.
AGCCCGTAGCAAAATGTGTAATGCTTCGGGTAATACGGTCTATTTCATGTCGTAGCTTGATGAATTACATGAAACAACTTACGCCTTCGGCTTTCGTTATTTCTGTAATTCATGCTACGACTTATGAAATACACCTGATTTAGGAGATATAGGCAATGGATATATTTGATAAGTGTGGAACAGATGAAGGGTATTTCGGCCGCTTACGTGCTGTCGGTGACCGGTTTTTCACCCTTCCGGTGATTGATGATATCCCCGGCCCCCACATGAAATTTCAGGGAGTAGACAACATCATGTGGTCGGTGAACAACTACATCGGCCTGGCCAACGATTCCGATATCAAAGCCGCCGCCCTTGAGGCCACCGAGAAGTGGTCGGTGAGTTCCCCCATGGGCTCCCGGATGATGAGCGGTTCCACCAGCGAGCATCTGGCCCTGGAGAAATCCCTTGCCGAGCATGCTCAGAAAGAAGATGCCTTCCTGTTTAATTATGGCTATATGGGAGTCGTGGGAACCGTCCAGGCCCTCACCGGCCCGGATGACACTCTCATTGTCGATAAGCTGGCCCATGCCTGTATCGTCGATTCCGCTTTCAGTGCCAAGGGCGGCAACGCTGGAAAAACGATGGTGAGATTCTTCCGGCACAACGATATGCACGACCTCGAGTCGGTACTCAAGAGTGTTAAAAAAACCCGCAAGGGCGGGGTGATGATTCTTTCCGAAGGCGTCTACGGCATGACCGGCGACCTGGCCGACCTCCGGGGCATCACCGCCCTGGCCCGTCAGTATGATGCCCGGGTCTTCATCGACGATGCCCACGGTATCGGCGTCATCGGCGAGAAAGGCAGGGGTACCGCCGACCATCTGGGTGTCCAGAAGGAAATCGACATTTATTTTGGAACTTTCGCCAAGTCTTTCGCCGCCATCGGCGGTTATTCGGCCACCAGTACCCAGGTGCGGGACTGGATCGCCTACAACGCCCGGACTCAAGTTTTTGCCAAGGCCCTGCCCATGCCCTACGTGAAATCCCTCCAGGTGGCCCTGCAGAAAGTGGCCGACGGAGATGAGCGCCGGAAAATCATGTGGGAGCGCTCCAACCATCTCAAGGACGGTCTGCGTAACCTGGGCTACCACATTGGAACCGGTGACTCTCCAATCTGTGCTGTGTTCACCCCGGTGGGTGAACACCTGGAAGAAGTGGCCATGGGTATGCTCACCTATCTCCGGAAACACAACATCTTCTGTACAGGCGTCATGTGGCCCGTCATACCCCCGGGGCTCGTCATGTTCCGGATGATTCCCACCGCCGCCCATTCGGAAGAGGATGTGGCCCGCACTATTGAGGTGTTCAAGGCCATGCGGGATGACTTGAAGGTTCAGTTTCCCCTTGGAGACAACGAGATTTCGAAGATCAACAAGATTTTCAGATACTGAAGTTTTGAATTGACCTCTGGCGAGCTGAAGAATTCTTCCTTTGGCTTCCCGATATTGAACCGGCCTTCACCAGGCCGGTTTTTTCATGGTGCTGTCTTCTTCAACATGAAGTCCCTGTATATCCGGTAGTGATCGGTATCTTTGTATTCGATGGCCCGGACCGGGATATGATCGAAACTGTAGATCCGGGACCCGGCCAGGGAGAGGAGTATCGGGGAATGGGTGGCGATGATGAACTGGGCGTGCCCTGATCGGCAGTTCTCGCTGATGATGTCCAGCAGCTCCATCTGGCTGCGGGGGGACAGGGCGGTCTCAGGCTCGTCGAGCAGGTAGAGACCCTTGATAGCGTACCGGGATCGGAAATAGGACATCATGGATTGGCCGTGGGACTGGGTGACCAGGGATGCGCCGCCGAAGTACTTCAATTGGCCCGGATCGGTCGAGGCCCACTCGTCGAGCAGATGGGTGAAATCCTTGAAAATCTCAGAACCGAAGTAGGCCCCGGGTACCGGAACACCGGTCCAGCTGATCCTCAGGCATGTGTGGAGTTTCTCCTCGAACCGGTTGTACCGATAGGGCGTTCCTCCCTGAAACCGCCAGATGTGGATTCTGCAGGCCCGTGCAATACCTTCCAGCAATGTGGACTTCCCCGAGCCGTTTTCGCCCACGAAGAACGTGACGGGAGTTTCGAAGGGCAGGTTTTTCGTCTGATGGAAGATCGGCAGGGAAAACGGGTAGTGTTCCCGGGTCGGAAAGTCTTCGTGCCGAAGGGTGATGCTTTCGATGTGACGGGCCATTGCTTCTCCTTGTAGAAACAATACCCGATATTCCGATGTGAAGCGAACCCTTTGGTGCGTAAGGTGGGCGCATATGAAATATGTGTTTATTAAAGTATTAATGGCACTGAAACCATAATCCGGCAGGATTTCATTGTAGAATACGATTCATGACATCATCCATCCAAAGAACATCCGGTATTCGGGATAACCACCACCGTGGTTCGATTGGTGAGTTTCTCAAAGAGAAAATTCTCCAGGATTCCAATCTCTCATTTGTCTCCGCTTATTTCACCATTTACGCCTATGCCGCCCTCAAGGGTCAACTCGATCAGATCGATCATCTCCGGTTCCTGTTTGGAGAACCTCAATTCATCCAATCACTTGACCCTGACAAAACAGAGAAAAAAGCCTTCAGGATTGAGAACGATGCTCTCGAGCTTGAGAACACGCTTCAACAGAAACGAGTAGCAAGGGAATGTTCTGAATGGCTGGATGAGAAAGCTGAAATCAGATCAATCATCAAGCCTGGGTTTCTTCACGGCAAGATATACCACATGGATAATAATGGAGTCCAGGAAGCTATCATCGGAAGCTCGAATTTCACGGTACGCGGTCTGGGTTTGGGCGCTGCGGGCAACAATATTGAACTTAATCTGGAAGTTGGCCGCTGAAGGAAGCGCTGAGAGTTTGAAGCTTCGTATCTGGAAATGAGCGCCGACCTTCGCCTATGATGAAATGGACATTCGAATACAAAGGAGTCCGTTTTCATGAAAAGGCTTCTCATTTTTTTAATTCTCGCATTCTTCGCCTTGGCCCTCTGGGCCGGATCCATGATGAGTGTTCAAGTGAGTACTGCCCAACTGCGCGGTACGCCGAGCTTTCTCGGAGCCATTGCCGCCGAACTGGCCTACGGCGACCGCGTCGAAGTGCTGGAATCAGGCAGGGGTTGGTTCCGGGTGAGTACCGAATCGGGTCAATCCGGTTGGATCCAGGAAAGCGCTCTCAGTTCCAAAAAAATCGTGCTCAGTACGGGAGGGGACATCTCCTCCGGCGCCAGTACGGAAGAAGTGGCCCTGGCGGGCAAAGGATTCAACGAAGACGTCGAGCGGGAATATCGTGCCCAGACCGACCTGGATTTTACCTGGGTGGACCGCATGGAGACCTTCGGGCACCCTGCGGAGGAGTTGGTGGCCTTCCTGAAAGATGGTGACCTTGAGGGGGTGATCGAATGAAGATGACAATCCGAATCTTTCGCCCTGTAAGCTCGGCTTTCGTCGCCGTCCTGGCTATCGTCGCACTTAGCACCTGTTCCAGTTTTGGCGAGATTGGAGGCTTAGGCGCCCAGCTGGCCGCCGATGCCGGTTATATTTCTGATACCCAGGCCGATGCCGTCGGAGACGCCGCCGAATCGGCTGAAAAGGCCTTCGAAACCCTCACTCCCGAGCAGGAATATTATGTGGGGCGATCCGTTGCCGCGAACATCCTCGCAGACTATCCGCCGCTGGACAACGAGAGCGCCAACAGCTACCTGAATACCCTGGGGCAGACTCTGGCCATGGTCTCGGACAAACCCTTCACCTTCAAGGGATATCGCTTTCTGCTGTTGGACTCGGATGAGATCAACGCATTTGCCACCCCCGGGGGTTTCATCTTCATCACCCGGGGTATGCTGGAATGCGCGACCGACGAAGCCATGCTGGCCGCAGTATTGGCCCATGAAATCGGTCATGTCCAGCTGGAGCACGGGATCAAAGCCATCAAGGCCTCCCGGTGGACCGATACCATCACCAAGACCGCCATTGCCGGTGTCGCCATGACGTCGGCCGAGATGGCGGAGGTAACCGCCGTCTTCGATGATTCCATCGGGGACATTACCCAAACCCTTGTGGTGAACGGATATTCCAAGGATCAGGAGAAAAAGGCCGATGAGGCCGCCGCCGTCATCCTGGCCCGGGCGGGATACGATTCCGAAGCAATCATCTTCATGCTGGAGGAGATGAACCGGCGTTGGAATCCCGGTGGACATGACTTCGCCGCCACCCATCCCACTCCGAATGAGCGGATCAGGAAAGTGAGAAAGACTGTCGATTCCCAGCCCAGGCCCGAACGGAGCAGCACTCCGGTCCGTGAAGAGCGGTACGAACGGGCTTTTTCGGAGATCTGATGAACAAAAAGAGACTCTTTGCCCTGGCCGTCGGACTGGTTTCGGCTGCCCTGTTCCTCGCTTTGCAATTCACCGGGAGCCTGTACTTCCTGGAAGGCCCCGTGAGCGACAATCTGGCTCGAATCAGCGCCGAGCCGGGCGTCGCCTCGGACGAAGTGGCCGTCGTCCTTCTGGATCAGGAATCCCTGGACTGGGCCGAGGAGGCCATGGGGCTCAGCTGGCCCTGGCCTCGGGAACTTTATGCCGTCCTGACAAGTTATATGGAGCGGGGCGGGGCCCGGGCCGTGGGGTTTGATGTCATCTACAGCGAGGCGTCGTCCTACGGACCCTATGATGACATGGCCTATGCCTCGGCCCTGGAATCCTACGGCGGGGCGGTGGGGACGGTGTTCCTCTCAGATCAGTACGGCGAGGAAAACTGGCCGGAGGATTATTCCCCGCCAACTCCGGTCGAGGGCGACTGGTCCGGTGGATCGGCTCCCGGTATTCCGCTGACGGTTCCGTTCGCCCAGTTCCCCATTGAAAGCCTGGCGGCCGCCTACAAAGCGCTGGCGAACGTCCAGGTTTCCGGTGATTCCGACGGTATCTACCGCCGGGTTCCCCCGGTGATGTTCTTCGATGACAAGGCCGTACCGTCCATGGCATTGGCCCTGTATCGGATCGGTGCCCCGGGAAAGGGTATTCTGAGACGGGACGGTAAAACGGCATACCTGGACGACCGGCGCATCCCCCTGGATCGTGAGGGAAATCTTTTCTTGCGTTTCCGTGGTCCATCGGGTACCCATCCTACGTATAACGCAGGGGAAATTATACGTAGCGAAATCCAGATTCTCTCTGGAGAAACCCCTCAGCTGGATCCCGGGGTTTTCGACGGTAAGTACGTTCTTTTCGGTTTTTCGGCGCCGGGTCTTCTTGATCAGCGGGCTTCGCCGATGAGCGAAACCTATGCGGGAGTGGAGATTCACGCCACCATGCTCGACAATCTTCTGTCCGGGGATTTCCGGGTTCCCGTACCAGGTGCTGATGGTCCCTGGGCGTTCCTGCTGACGTTGATGCTTATCGTCGTCGCCGTCGGAGCATCCCTGGGCGCCGTTTCGGTGTCCGGTGCCTTGAGGAGCGTTCTGGTGTATCTGGCCTTCCTGGTGGTTCCTCCGGTCCTGGCGGGCTTGTCATGGTTCGGTACCGTTGCCTTACCGGTGCTGCCCTTCTTCGGGGCATCCGCCCTCTCACTCGCGGGAGCCGGTATCGTCAACTACGCCACCGAAGGCAAACAACGCCGATTCATCAAAAGCGCCTTCAGCCAGTATCTGAGTCCGGACGTCATCAACCGGTTGATTCAAAATCCCGACCGCCTCCGTCTCGGGGGGGAACGCCGGGAAATCACGATCTTTTTTTCCGACCTCCAGGGCTTCACCACCATTTCCGAGGGGTTGGAGCCCGAGGGCCTGACCGCCTTGCTTAACCGTTATCTCACCGCAATGGCAAAGGTGATCAAGGAAGAGGGCGGCACTATCGACAAGTACGAAGGTGACGCCATCATCGCCTTCTGGAACGCCCCGTTGGACCAGGAGGATCATGCCGTCCGGGGCATCCGGGCTTCGCTTCGCTGCCAGGAGGCACTCGCGGAAATGCGCCCCGTATTGAAGGAAATGGCTGGGGGCAAAGAAATGCTGATGCGTATCGGCATGAATACCGGTCCCGCCGTCGTGGGGAACATGGGATCGACAGACCGTTTCGACTACACCATGTTCGGCGACTCGGTGAATCTGGCCGCCCGGCTGGAAGGAGTGAACAAACAATTCGGCACCTACACAATGGTATCCAATGCCACCCTCGATGCCGCAAAAAAAGGCGGTTTCCGGGCTTTCTCCCGGGAGTTGGCCCGTGTCGAGGTGGTGGGCAAGAGCGAACCGG
>DAOVYP010000233.1 GCA_030635565.1 Spirochaeta sp.
ATCACCTGTGATTTCGCGGAACTTTGAACTCCCAGGAGATTGACGAGGGTGAATACGGCGACGAAACAGAGGGCTACGACTTTAAAAGTAAACGGCCCGACTTCAGGGTTGATGTAAGTCCAGAATGTGCCGATACCCACCAGGGCGAAAGCTCCTTTCAGGGCGATACTGAACCAACCGGCGAATCCGGCGAAGGAACCGAGCAGGGGTCCCATACTTCGCTCGACGAAGAAATAGGTTCCTCCGGCTTTCGGCATGGCGGTGGAAAGTTCCGCTTTCGCCAGGAGGGAGGGAATCATCATTACGCCGGCAAGCAGGTATGCGGCTACGACAGCAGGTCCGGCTTTGATGAATATAATCGCCGGAAGTACAAACAACCCGGAGCTGATCATGGCTCCGGAAGCTATGCTGAAAACTTCGGCAAGTCCAAGATTCTTTTCTCGTGCCTGTGTTGTTTCCACGCTTTAATTGTAGTGATTTCTTAGTCGGATTTTCGGAGATTTCTGAAAATTGACCTCTTGATGGTGGTGGTATTTCCCGGAACCTTGGCCAACTGCCGCTAATCAAATCTCAACCCGGTTATTCAGAGTTCTACCTACTCTGCCGAAATAAATCATGCTTTATCGGATTCTCTCAGCCAGAAGAATCAGCAATCTCAACTCCTCTTCATCGAATGCATCCGCCCAACGCTCCTGGAAATCCGGGGTTCGGGTTATCTGGGCGATGGCCATCAGGCATTGAAGATGAAAATTCCTTTCAGCAGCAGCACCGGCCAGAGCGAAAACAACTTTGGGCTCCGGGCGGTCCTCGTCGTAGACTATACCCTCCCTGGCCCTTACCAGAACGATTTCGAATCCTTCTTCTTCGTCCAGAACGATGTGGGGGATGGCCAGATCGTCAGAAATCAGTGTGGTGGATTCATTTTCACGTTCGTTCAGTTTCTTGAGAATTTCCTCATAACCGGAATCCAGTTTCAGGGAAAATGCGCCTGCGAGTTTTTCGAAAAGTTTCGTTCTGCTCAACTTTCCGGGAATATCGAGGACAATGGCCTTGCGTATCAGCTGATCAAAACGGTCTTCATCCACTCCGTCACGCTCTCTCAGGATTTCCGCCAGTTCTTCGGAAAGACGGGTGCCTCTGATTTCCCGGGCGATCATACGCTCAACGATATGGAAAAGCGCCGAATCCCTTTTGGGATGTTCCGGCCGGTATAACACGATCCATAAGGTGGTGAGTACGAAGAATCCGGCGGTGATGATGAGGGGCATGGCACCCATGGCAAATATGAGAAACCCGTTGAGGAGGATGCCGACGATTGGCAGTATGGGATAGAGAGGTGACCTGTAGAGGGGCCGGTAAGAAACGATTCGGCTCTCCCGCATGAGGATGAGCGACAGGTTCACAAGGAGGAAGAGGATCAGCATCATCGTAGAGGCGGCTTTTACCAGACTTGAGAGGTCGAGGAGCAAAATCACCATGGCCATGAATGCTGCGGTGATGAGGACGGCCGGAACCGGGACGCCTTTTGCGTTGGTTTTCCCGAACCAGGGCGGCAGCAGACCGTCCCGGGCCATGGCCATGGGATTCTGGGAGGCCGCCAGGATCGAGGTATTGGCGGTGGTGGCGAAAGCCAGGAGGGCCGCAGCCGCCAGGACAATGGCACCTATATTGCCTGCGATAACCGCGCCGCCCTCGGACAGCGGCGTCATGGTGTTCCGGAAGGTTTCCGCATCCAGAAGGCCGATAGTCACAATGATGGCCAGAATGTAAACAATGATGACGACGATGAAACTGAGGAACATGCCCCTGGGCAGATTTTTTCCCGGATCGCGTACCTCATGAGCTACCGCCGCCACCTTGGTCAGGCCCCCGAAGGAGACAAACACCATTCCCGCAACCAGGAACAGCTTTCCGGCGTCCCGGGGGACGAATTCGGTGATGGATATACTGCGGCTTTTACCGAAACCCATGATTATGTAAGCGGCAAGAATACAAAGGAGGAGGGCCACCATGATGACCTGGGATTTCGCTGAGCCATGAATCCCTATGAGGTTAACAACGGTAAAGACAGCCACGAATCCGAGTGCGACAAGCTTAAATGTGAACGGACCAGCCCCGGGATTGATGTAGGTCCAGAACATTCCGATGCCTACCAGGGCGAATGCGCCTTTTAAAGCGATACTGAACCATCCGGCAAAACCGGCGAAGGAACCCAGCAGGCGTCCCAGGCTCCGTTCCACGAAGAAATAGGTCCCCCCTGATTTCGGCATGGCGGTGGAGAGTTCCGCTTTCGCCAGGAGGGGCGGGAGCATCATCAATCCGGCCAGGAGATAGGCGGCCACCACCGCGGACCCCGACTCGGCAAATATCACAGCCGGGAGTATGAACAGCCCGGAACTGATCATGGCTCCGGACGCAATACTGAAGACTTCGGCGAGTCCGAGTTTTTTCTCTTGTACCTCTGTGCTTTCCATCTTTTAATTGTAATGATTTTTCGGCTGATTGATAATAAACGTTATCTTGCAGTACATGAGTGGGTGATCGCCGAGCAGATTATTTGCAAATGACCAGTCCATGTAACTCTGCTATACTGCACTTTCTGTCCTCCGGTAGCAGCGAGCTGTGAGTTTCGTACACTATCTGCGAACCGAATTCAGACAGCAGTTATCCACGTAAGTGGATAATTGCGAGCCCGCAATTTTGAAAAAGCCTCATGGGTATATTGTTACCCTGCGAATTTTCAATATTAGTACCGTACAAGCCGAAACCAGCAGGCAGCCGTACACGCCAAGTACGACCATTAGGGAACCAATTCCCTTGTATTCCAGCATAACAGAGGTGAAAATAATGCCCAACAGGGCACCCAGACTGCCGGCACCCACAAGGTACATAACGTAGTGCTTACTCGTATATCGTTTACTGTAAAGATTCACAATCAAGGGCCAGACCGGTCCGCAGAAACCTCCTAAAAGGAAAATCGCTACAGCTTGGGCAACTGGTGATTCCGAAGTGAAAAACAGGAATGAGGTACAAGCCAGGATTCCTGTAATATGGAGGGTAAGCTGCATTCGGATGGAACCGGTACTAATGAATATGTATAAAAATCGTGTTGCGGCTAATCCTGCCCAGAAGAGAGTCAGATGCAGCGATGCGCTTGAAGGCATCATCAGCCCGTTATATTCCAGGTAGGCTGGTAACCAGATTCCAACAGAAAGTTCGATCATCACATACAGTAACATCACTAAAAGGAACCAGAAGAAGGTTTTCAAGGGCGGAGCCTTTTCCATGGAGGTGCCGAACAATGTGTTTTCAGACGCTGCAGTTGTGGTGTAAGAGGTTCTGATTTTCATTGCTGAAGATATTAATTGGTATACTGTCAATGCAAAAATGAGTGTGAGTATGCCCACGGCAAAGCCGATCAGTCCATCTGAGAAATGTCCGGCCTGCAGGATCCCGATTACCAGGGGGGCAATCATCGCACCTAGGCAATAGAAGAGTTGGGATACGTATACATATTTTCCCTGTGCACTGGTATCGTAGCGAGTCAGGATGCTGGTGCCGTTGGATTCGACCAGACCTCCGCATCCTCCGATGATCACCATGAACAGGATGAAAGCAGGAAAGGTTGGGATGATGTTGATGAAGGGGAGAATCACACCGGCAACCGCTAACGCTGAAACAAGGATCAGCTCGGGTTTGGTGTGGCCGCGTCCCGAAATGTAGCCGCTCAGGAAGGAAAACACGGTGAAGGATGCGTACTGGAAAAAGAAGGCTATACCGAACAAACTGGGATTTACCGCGTAGCTCCTGGCCAGTCCAGTCACGAGCGGAGGAAGTGTGTTGGCCGAGATGGAAAAGCCTGCAATACTGAGAATGACTCCAATTATAAGCTTGCGGCTGGAATCCGGATTTCCTTTAGTCATTACGGCAATATCTTTACCGAAGAGCGCACTGTCAACTCCGGATTCAGCACTATCTGGATGTGCTTGTTATGGTTTTCTTCGATTTGCTCAAGAAGGAGGTTGATTGAACGGAGGCCTGTCTGAGCCTTTGGCTGGTGCAGGGTGGTGAGAGCCGGATTGAGGTATTTCGTATACAGGATATTGTCATATCCAACCACACTGTATTTTCCTGGAATACTGAAATCATGCTTCAAAGCCGATTCGTAGACACCTTTGGCTATAGCGTCGCTTAGTGAGAGAATGGCGGTAAAATCATCCCGCCCTATGCGATCTTCACCGGAAAAGATCGAATCAAGCTGGGTGAAGGTTTTTTCTATGGAGATGGGATTGTGTTTTATCATTTCTTCACGGATAGGTATGTCATGCTTGTTTAAGGTTTTAATATATCCCTTTTTGAAGTACAACGAGGATGAAAGTTTGGCGGGCCTATTCAACAGTAAAATATTCCGATGACCCGCCTGTATTAGATACTCCGTTCCAATTTTTACGGCGTCCTCATGGTCTACATATACAGAATTAATATCGGAATTCGACGGATGATTATCGATGTACACAGTTAAAAGTGTTCTTCCACTATCATGGGGATATTGTCCGAGTCATCGTTCACGGGTGAGAAGATGATGTTTTCGACGTCTTGGGAGAG
>DAOVYP010000558.1 GCA_030635565.1 Spirochaeta sp.
CGGACCCTACGATGTCTACTCGGCCATCGGTGCGGCTGCGGTTCAAGCGGGTCTGATCAGCTTCCGTGACGGCGGTGAAGTACATTTCGAAATCGTGGAGACCATAAAAGGCGATAAATCATTTCAATTTAAACGGAGGAATCAATGAGTCAATCAAGTATTATGACATCCCGGATTACAGCAGCTGCTGCTGCCGGAGCCATAGTGGCGACCGGAGCCGCACTGCTGCCCCAGGAACTCGCAGCCCAGTCGGACATGCCGAACATCCTGGTGCTATGGGGCGATGATATCGGTCAGTCCAATATCAGTGCGTACACAATGGGCATGATGGGCTATCACACTCCAAATATCGACCGTATCGCCGACGAAGGCATGATCTTCACCGATTATTATGCTGAACAGAGCTGTACTGCCGGACGCTCGACTTTCATTACCGGACAGACCGCATTAAGAACCGGTTTGAGCAAAGTAGGAATGCCGGGTGCCGACCTTGGCCTGCGGGCCGAGGATCCCACAATCGCCGAGCTGCTGAAAAATGCAGGGTACGCCACCGGACAATTCGGAAAAAATCACCTGGGCGACAAAGACGAATTCCTGCCGTCCGCCCATGGCTTTGATGAATTTTACGGAAATCTGTACCACCTGAATGCCGAAGAAGAACCTGAGCTTCCCGACTATCCGAAGGATCCCGAATTCAGGGAGAAATTCGGTCCCCGGGGGGTTATTCATTCCTATTCTGATGGCCGTATTGAGGATACCGGTCCTCTGACAAAAAAAAGAATGGAAACCATCGATGATGAAAGCGTCGCCGCGGCTTTTGAGTTCATTCGTCGGGCTGAAGAATCCGACACTCCCTGGTTCCTCTGGTGGAATGGAACACGAATGCATTTCCGGACACATGTCAAAGAAGAGCTTGAGGGTATCTCCGGACAGAACTTCTATGCCGACGGCATGGTGGAACACGACATGCATATCGGTATGTTCCTTGAATTGCTTGATAAGTTGGGAATTGCCGATGATACCATCGTCATGTACAGCACGGATAATGGCCCACACAAGAACACATGGCCCGATGCGGCTGCCAACCCGTTCCGGGGAGAAAAGAACAGTAACTGGGAAGGTGCAGTCCGTGTTCCCGCCATGGTACGGTGGCCTGGCGTCATCGAGCCGGGAAGCATCAGCAACGAGATAATGCACCATATGGATTGGATGCCGACATTTCTGGCCGCAGCCGGTATGGAAGATGTTCCGGAAAAGCTGTTGACAGGCTACAGGGCAGATGGAAAGGATTTTCGAGTCCATCTGGATGGCTACAATTTCCTTCCATACTTCAAGGGTGATGTGGTAAAGGGACCTCGAGAGGAGATTTTTTACTTCAATGACGATACGGATCTTACTGCCATTCGTGTGAATGACTGGAAGATGATTTTCATGGAGCAGCGTGCTCAGGGCACCATGGCTGTATGGGGCGAACCTTTTGTAACCTTAAGGATGCCCCTGCTGTTTAACCTGCGGCAGGATCCCTATGAATTTGCTCAATTTACATCGACTACATACTGGGATTGGTATCTGGATTTCCTGTTCTTTCTTGTTGTTGGGCAGTGTATTGTGCACGAACTCCTCCAAACCTACCTTGAATATCCTCCCCGGCAAACAGCCGCAAGTTTTGGTGTCGATCAGATAATCAAGAACCTTGAGGCTCAGATGGTGGAGATGCAGGAGATGCCGATACAGTAAGCTTGTTTGCAGAAGAACGGGCGGTGTGTATCAGGATGCGTTTTAGAGGAGAAACCACCGAGAATGAAAGAATTCCGGGGGAAAAAAGTTATCCGGATGCATGCCATGGTGAAACCTTA
>DAOVYP010000388.1 GCA_030635565.1 Spirochaeta sp.
GCCGGTGATCAGCATGCCAACTCCCCTGTCTTGAGACATTCGAAAATCATCATCCGGGCACGGATGGGGATAATGATCAAATCCGTTGATCCAGGAATGGATATTCATCCCTCCTCGCAGCTTGGGATTCTTGAACTGAACATCAGGGGAACCGTCCCAAGTGAAGTAGTCAAGATAGAGGGATCCACAGGCGTTGCGTTCACCAGTAAGCTCGAGGCCGGTTTTAAAAATCGGTCTGTCGTCCACGCCTGGGATAGTCCATTGCAACTCCTTATAATGCCCCGGAGCCAGTAGTATCTTGGCTCCATACTGAATGTCTGGTTTATCCATCTCGCCATACCTCTGTATGTAGAAACGCCAGAATATCGGGTCGGAACCATCGTCCACGAATATACCGGCTCGAAGTGTCTGGCCGCTGTACAGTTGGGGAGATGTGATTAAGGGGTAGCTTTTCATCTGGTTGCTGTCGAGAGGTACAAAGGTGAATACTCCAATCCCACACCGCCGCTTGGACGACAGCTTGCTGTAGCCGATCTTGAGTGTCCTGTTGCCATAGCTGCTGTGCCGGGAACTGTTTTCTACTGTTACCAGGTCCTTAGCGCAGGTCTGTTCGTCCACCAGAAACCCCTGGAGTGCGCCGGGCATTTCAAAGTGAAACCGGCTGCCGTTCTTGATGGAAAGAGGTGGCAGATGACGAGTGTTTCTGTGGATGTTCACCAGTCGGTAGGCTACGGCCACAGCATCAGAAATGCCACTTCCCGGTTCAGCAGACGGAAGGTAAAGACGGTCGGCAACAGGAGTTCTCCAATCCGGCCCCCGATCAATCCCGTTCAATCCATTTTTGATGCCCATGATGCAGCCGACGTTCCCCGAATTGCAGTCGGTATCCCATCCGCAGCTGTTAACAATCATGAGGGTTCGTTGAAAATCATCATCCCCGTAGAGCAAGCTGAAGATGACCAGGGCGTGGTTCGGGACAATATGACAGGTACCGGGGTACAGGTGGTAGCCGTGGTTCCTTTCAATCCAATCGCGGCCCAGCTTCCAATCCGGTTCTCTCTCACGGAGTTCCCTCAGCTCTCGGATCAACCTGTGAATCTTCGAACGCTCCGGAATAAACGTGCACGCGGTTTCCAATAAGACGTTCAGGTCGTTTTCGATAAAAGCCATCGATTCTATCGTCGCGATTACCTTCGCTGCATGAACCGCCTCTCCATCGTGACTCACCCGGGCGGCTGATTCGGCAAGCCGGGCGGCAAGATCAGGATCACCGGGGGCCACCATGCCCCAGCCATCTATAAAGATTTGGCCTCCGATCTGTTCGGAAACACCTTTTCCATTCAGTTTAGACGAGCCGCTGTAGGGGGCGTTGTACCCGCTTTTCAACCTCAAATATGCAGAATGCTCTGTCGAATTGCCTAAGCCCCCCCACCACAGGGTCGTCCTGTTCTCGATTAAATAGTTCAACCAGGTAAGTCCGATGTTTTCCGATGTGACCTTCGGGTAGTCTTCGGCTGCTCGAACGAAAGTGAAGGTTCCACTGATATCATCATCCGTGACAACCAATTTCTGGTTGAACCGATCGTTCACGTAGTAGCTGATCTCACCCTGCTCAGCGAGCAGTCTCTTGTAATCGATATAGTGTTCGATCGGTCTTCCCAGATACACGCCGATTATTTTCCCCAAGACTCCTGCGTATACCCTCTCCTCGTAATTGTCGATATTCACCGCTTCACCGTACCTTTACAGTCGAGATCCAACGAGTTATTATATATTAAAATTTATTTTCTGAAAGTAAGTAATGGAGACAGACCAAAAGCCCCTGCGCAGCTACGATATCCGGGAGCGGAACGAAAAGCTGATCCTCAATCTCATCTACAATCGGGGGGTGATCTCCCAGTCCGAAGTGGTTTCCCTCACCGGGCTCAAACCGCCGACGGTGTTCCGGATCTTCGCCACTCTGGAGAACCACCGGTATATAAAGATCTGTGAAGTGGGCAAGGAGCCGAGCGACCGCAAGGGCAGGAAGCCTTTGTACTACTGCATCGAACCGGATGCCCACTACGTGATCGGGGTGGATTTTTGGGCCCGCTCGGCGGCGGCGGTGGTGGTGAACTTCGGCCGGACACCGGTGTATGAGAATATCGTCAATTTTCCGGAAGACCTGGACGCCGAACAGGTCGTGGAGGCTCTGACCGGACTGATCAAGGATTCGATTCGCCGGTCCAAGGTTCCCACCGACAAGATCTTAGGTATCGGGATCGGTGGACCGGGGGTGGTCGATCTGAAACAGGGCTCGGTCCTGTACTATCCCCGGATTCGGGGAATGGTCAACTTCAATATCCGGGAGCGCATGGAGAAGGTCTTCTCCGTCCCTGTATACATCCACAACAACAGCTCGGTCATCGCCCTAAGCGAGTATCGCTATGGAAAGGCAAAAGGCTTCACCTCACTGCTTCTCGTCCTGATCCGCTCGGGGGTGGGGGGGGCCTTCATCAGCTCCGGCAGTATTTTTGTAAATAGGGACCAGACCGCCCTTGAGATCGGCCATATGGTGATAGGTCAGAACCGGCGCCCCTGCTGGTGCGGTCAGAAAGGATGTCTGGAGACGGAGCTTTCCGAGGATGCAATCACCGCAGACCTGAAAGAACGTGCCGGGATCACTTGCTTCGACCAGGTCACGCAAGCTCTGGCGACGGGTGACAAGGCGGTAATCGAGGTACTGACCGAAAAAGGAGAACTGCTCAGCCGCTGCATCCGAAATCTGTATATGGTGCTGCGACCCCAGGCCTTCCTGATTGTGACCCGAATGCAGGCGCTTTCGGAGTTCCTCGCGGACTCTGCACGGGAAACCCTGAAAACCTTGGGTTTTGCCGGTGGGCTGCCGGAACAGGCCGTTTCCCAGCCGCCCGTGGTGCTGAGCGAACAGTACGACCCGATCATCGCCGGTCGGGGCGCCACGGATCTGGTGTTCGATCCGTTCTTTATGGAAAACTTAACTTGACGGGAGATTTCTCCTGTGATTTACTTTCTTATTGAAAAAAAATAAGTAAGGAGGGTGTAATGAAAAAAGCACTACTGGTTCTCGTGGCTCTGCTGTTCGTTGTCGGCACTCTACCGGTGTTCGC
>DAOVYP010000417.1 GCA_030635565.1 Spirochaeta sp.
ACCTGTGATATCCTCGAAACGCATCTTGTAGCCGACAGTGCCTCCAACCTTCGAGCCCATCTGTTTCGCGATGAAGCGGCAGACACTCACCGCGGCGATTCGCCGGGGCTGTGTTACTCCGATCACCCCGGAATCCGCATAACCGGCTTCATGGAGAATCACAGGAAGCTGGGTGGTTTTACCCGACCCTGTGGGACTTTCGACGACGATCACCTGA
This sequence comes from Spirochaeta sp., assembly GCA_030635565.1. GTDB lineage: Bacteria > Spirochaetota > Spirochaetia > DSM-2461 > DSM-2461 > UBA2779. Next base: position 218 of record DAOVYP010000417.1, read on the forward strand.
TGATCGTTCAAAGCATCCAGGATACGCTGCTTTTGTGTGTAAACCGGCAATTCCCGGGGATTCATAGCCATTACGTACCATGCTAGGTTATAGAAGGAATAATAACAATTAAGGGTAATCCGATATGCGTCTCACGAATCGGCCAATAATTCCCTGGCCTTCTGCCTGGCATCGTCAAAAGAAAGATCCTCAAAACTCTCCCGGGTCCTTAAATCCTTGAGATTCACCGTCCCGGCTTCCGCTTCATCGGTCCCGACAATCAGGGCCAGGGGAATGTCCTTCGACTCGGCATACTTGAACTGAGGTCCGAATTTTTTCACAACAGGATAAACCTCCACCGCCAGTCCGTCCTGCCGGAGCTGATGCGCGTAACGCTGATAATTGGCAAGGAGACCTTCGTCCAGCATCAGTATCAGGATGTCGGTGCTCGAAGCGGCATTGTCGATGCGTCCCAGTTCTTCCAGCCCGGCCATCAGCCGGTCAAGCCCGATGGAGGCTCCCACGCCGCTTACCGGTTCTTTCATGAAGACTCCCGTCAGGTTGTCGTAACGGCCTCCAGAGCACACCGACCCCAGATCGGGCATGTCGTCCAGGAAGGTTTCAAACACAATTCCCGTGTAGTAATCCAGCCCTCGGGCGATGGATGGATCCAGAACCAGCCCATGCTGCAGCTGAAGATCCTCAACCGCATCGAGAATAATGCGAATTCGTTTCGCCGCCGGAATCTCACTCACCGCCGCGCTGCCTATCGACGAGCCTCCCGCCAGCCTGGTCATTTTCTCAAGAGTCTTGCGATTATCTCCCGCCGGTGTGATAAAATCCAGCAGAGTTTCGGTGCCTTCAGGTTCAGCGAACTCAGACAGCAGCCGGCGAACCTCATCCGCCCCGATTTTTCCTACCTTGTCCACGATTCTGAGAACTTCAGCGGTTTTACCTTCCAGCCCGAGTTTATCCAGCAGCAGATTGAACAGACCCCGGTGGCTGAATCGAATCCGGGTATCACCCGCGCCGATGGCACGAAGTCCTGCGGCTATCATCAGCATAATCTCGAGATCCGCCCCCGCGCTGTCGGTTCCCACTATATCGAAATCGCACTGAATAAACTCCCGATATCTTCCTCTCTGGGTATTCTCTCCCCGCCAGACTTTCCCGACATGATATCGTTTGAAGGGCATCGTGATTTCGTTCCGGTGGGCAGCAACATATCGCGCGAAAGGCACCGTCAGATCAAATCGCAGGGCCACATCACGCCCTCCGTGGTCAGTAAAACGGTAAGTCTGCCGATCCGTCTCTCCGCCGCCCTTGGACAGCAGAATCTCGGCATATTCCAGAACCGGGGTGTCGATTGGAACATAACCGTAAGAGGTGAAATGGTCTTCCAGAGCCCGTATCAGCTTGCGTCGCGGAATTTCCGTCCCTGGAAGAAAATCCCTGAAACCTTTGAGCACTTTGGGCTGAATAATACCGGCCATGTCCTGACTCCTTTAATTGACCTCTGGCGAGACACGGTGAGAATCCGTGGAGCTTTCCGATTCATCATCACCGTAAGCGCCTGGTGGGGCAAGTGCTGCCCTCAGAAGTGCTTCCTCTGAAGAGCTCAACAATATCCCGCTCTCCCGATGAATGCATCCGTAGATATCGTACCAAAATGCTTTCACTTTGGTACCATATGGTACCACTTTGCCAGCATTCCGATTCGTTTCATGTCACCCCTCCGAAGTAAAAATATGACAATTGTCACATCTGTCCTCAAGTGATAGCAGGGAAACTCAAGTTATTAGAGATATGAAGGAGAATTAATGATGCACACGCTTCATATCCGGAATATCAATGATGATCTCTATGAGAAGCTTAAACAGAGCAGCCAATTTGCCCATCGGAGTATGTCCAGGCATATTCAGGTACTCCTGCGGGATGCTCTTGATGCTAGCGCCAATGAACTGGTGAAAAGGCGTCGGATTCTGCATGACATGGAGGCTTACAGAAATCAGTTGGACCTCGAAACCATTTAATCAGATAAATTATGAGGCGAATACTGGAAACCCTGGTGGTCGATATAAGTGCCATGCTGGCATTTATTTCCAGAGGTGAGCATTCAATCAGGATGCAGTTCTGGCTGGAAACGGCTTCGCTGACATATGCGACAGATCAGCTTAGAATCGACTTGACCGACTACTTCCGAAAATTGGTGATGCAGGACAAAATATCAACTCATTCCGCTTTAGCGGTATGTGATAACGCCCAGCATCTCATCGATCACTATGTCTCCACCACCACTTTGTGGCAGGAATCGCTGGTTGAATCAATAAAATACCGGATCAGCACTCAGGAGATGGCTCCGATAATCCTGGCCAGAAAAATCAATGCCGGCTATATCACTCTGGTAAAAAAGAAGCGTACCATAGCGGAGGAGCTCGGAATCCAGGTTTACTAAAACAACGACAGTTCCATCACCATCAGGTCAATTCGCGGGGTCATATCCTGCCAGAGCCAGCTGAATTGAATCCCGATACTCAATCCCGGGAAGTTGTTAAACGCCGAGAAGTCCATGGTGAGTGCAGCTCCGGTGGACCATCGCTTTTCAAGGGGTTCCTCAGATGTTGTGCCGATGTATCCAAAGTCACTGAAGAGTCCCAGACGAAATCGCTGGATGAATATC
>DAOVYP010000025.1 GCA_030635565.1 Spirochaeta sp.
CGAGAGCCGGAACGATGTCACGTTTACCGGAGTCTTTACGAGTGAAAGTATTCAGGTTCACAGGCTTGTCTTTCCCGGGGAATCCCGGTGCAGTATCCGCTGGGCCGACAAACGTCCGATAGAAAACGGGCCTGACTTTTACTATGTCCGGGTGCGTCTGCACAACGGTCAATACGCCTGGTCCAGTCCGGTCTGGGTGGGATAGATAATGCTCCGATTCAACGATTACCGATTCGCGGTGGAGCGTCAGCCCCTGGTGAGACCGTTCCATTTCAAGGGAGGTTACTTTACCGAGAAGTGGATCAATGTCGTGAGCTTATCCCTTGAAGGCAGTGCCGGACGAACAGTCACAGGACTCGGCGGCAATGCGGTTCTGTGGTCGGACCCGGCGGTTTTCCGGGAATGGTCGGAGTATGGCGGAAATTCGCTCATGTCCCTGCTTGCCGAGCGGGCGGTTCAGATAGCGGAAGGAACATCTTACGCCGATCCGATTGAAGCGTTTGAGTCCATCCGGGGTAGTGTTCACGAATACGCCAGACGAATAACGGGACGTTTTGATGTCACAGCAACCTTTACTCTCAACGCACTGGTGGCATTGGATCTGGCCCTGTGGAAAGCCTATGCCTTCGATCAGGGCAGCGAGAGATTATTCGACCTGATACCGGAATCAATGCGGCAAGCCTTCGCTGACAGGGCCGATACTCTTGCAAGGGTTCCTCTTATTTCGTATAACGTCCCCGTTGCCGAGCTTGTGTCACTCGTACGCCAGGGACATCACATCCTCAAGGTTAAACTGGGACAGAGCGGATCGACATCGGAAATGCTGGAAAAGGATATTCGCCGTCTTGAGGAACTGCATCGTTCACTGGAGCGTGAAGACGTTCCTATCCGCTATTATCTGGACGCCAACGGCAGGTATCCGGATATCGAGACATTGATGCGGCTTATGGATGCAGCCGAAAAACTGGACATGATATCCAAAATCATCATCCTTGAAGAGCCTTTTGCCTATGAGAAAAAAATTGCGGTGGACAGGATTCCCGTTCGTGTCGCAGCCGATGAATCACTTCACGATGTCTCGGATTTGAAGGAAAGAATCGACCTCGGGTACCGTGCGCTCGCGCTCAAACCGGCCGGGAAAACATTGAGTCTCTCTCTTCTGATGGCCGCTGAAGCAGCAGAATCGGATATCCCCTGTTTTGTGGCCGATTCCGCGTGTGTTCCAATGCTGCTTGAGTGGAATCTGGCCCTGGCTGCCCATCTGCCGGACTTTCCCGGCCTGGGAATGAGAATGATTGAGTCCAACGGCGCCCAGAATTACGCCAACTGGGATACTCTTGTATCCGAACATCCTGTGCCTTCGGCGAACTGGCTGGAATCGAGGGGTGGATTGTTTTGTCTGGACCGGGACTTTTTCGCCTGTTCCGGGGGTATCTTCCGTCAGGCCGGTCATTATGAGGAACTTGTGTCATTCTCCACTTAACATTTTCCGGTAATCCGCCTCCATCTTCAAACGCGGGGGATAGGCAATTTTCCGGCGTGACAACCCGAAGATGTTCGCGCTTTCCATCTGGTGATTGATCAGGGCCTCCCGGAGTTCGCAGATCCGGGGAACGAGTTCAGGGTCTTCAGCCAGATTCCGCATTTCTCCGGGGTCCTTTTCATGGTCGTATAATTCATGCCGGCCGTTTTTCGCATGAATGTACTTATACCGGCCGTCGAATACCATCAGACGGCCGGGCATTTCGCTGAAGACGAATCGGTTGAGAACTTCCGTATCGTCCTCAAGGACCGGAGCTATTGACTTGCCTTGAATCAAATCCGGGGAATCCAGCCCCAGGATATCGTGAAAATACGCCACAATATCCGTTGTACCGACCAGGGCGTTTCTCCTCCCCCTGTTCTTTCCATCCCGGACTATCAGCGGCACATGAACCATCGACTCGTAAAAGAAGCTCTTGAATATCATTCCATGATCCCCAAGTGCATCGCCGTGGTCTGAGGTGAAGATGATGACAGTGTTATCCAGGATTCCTTTGGTCTCCAGAACCTCCATGATTTTTCCGATGCCTTCATCAATAAGGGTGATGTTGCCGAAGTAATTCCTTCTCCAGCCGGCAATCTGTTCCGGAGCGGCATCGTCGTAGTCAATGCGGAATACTGAGTTTCCGTATCCGGGCTGGGTTTTTTTCCGCTCATCATACGAAGGTGCCGTTCGGGGATCTTCCGGACGCGGAATGGGTGCCGGTATCGGAGCATCCTCGTACAGCCGTGAATATTCGGCCGGCGGATCGTATGGATCGTGAGGTCCGATGAAACTCACCCAGAGCGCAAAAGGTTCATCCCCCAGCTCCTCCAGCCATTTCACGCTCCGGTCCGCGATAAATACATCGGGGTAAAGCTCTTTCTGATATGGAAAATCGGGCGCTCCGCATGTACTGAAATACCCCGGGACATCCTTGGGGTGAGGCCGAACAATCCCGTGAGATTTCATGAATCGGGAATGGTCGTCGGGCAGGTAGAAGTGACGCTTATCTTCGCAAATCACCCTTTCATCGAATCCTTCTTTGATATCCCACGGTGAGAAATGCATCTTGCCGATTCCCGTCGTTCTGTAACCCGCCGCCGACGCGGCGCTCGTCCATTTTTCGGCGCCCTCATCAAGCCAGGAGAAATTGTCCTTTGCACCGTGGGCTGTCGGGTATTGGCCGGTCATCATGGATGCCCTGGTCGGTACACAGATAGGTGCAGGGACATAGCAACGCTCAAACACAACGCCCCGGGAGGCGAGTTTATCCAGGTTGGGAGTTATTGCGAAATCCGCCCCGTAAGAAGGCAGGGTATCAAATCTCTGCTGGTCGGTCGTAATGAAAAGGAGGTTTTTTCGAGCTTTCAAATCATGGCTCCCTGTCCCTGGAATTGTAGCATGAAATCGGTGCATTAATCTTTATCCTGCTGATTTCCAATGAGCCACCCCTCCCCGACAATTGCATCCAACTTTGGCCCCACGGCCCTGCCCTGGGGTATGATACCTTATCATTATCAATCATCAGGGGTATGGGTTTACGATCAGCGTTGAAAAAGGTGGCTCTCCCAAGATTTTTCATGAACTATCATAGATTGATACTGGTTTCATTGATGTCACTTCTTGTGAGCCGCTGAAATATTTTGTTGATTAAATCCCGAAGCGATAACTATATCAATCGCTTAAAGCTCAGATACAACGCGTAATTTCTTAATAAGAAGAGAGTTAAATTAAATTTATTTTTTTGTTGACACGGAGGTTTTATTGCTGCAATATGGTTTGTACGGAGTACGAACTAATAAATAGGAGTTAACACAGTGTCGTGTGAGAGCAAGCGGCAAAGATTGATGAGCCCCTCAACCATGCTGTCGTATAATCTTTCCATCGTCCTCCAGACAATAAAGAAACATGGTCCTATATCCCGTGCTGATATCGCCAGGGAGCTTCAATGCAGTAAATCGACGATCAGCAGCAGTATCTCAACACTGGAAGATCTCGAGCTGGTACACAGTGTCGGAAGCGGGAATCCGAAAATGGGCAGAAAATCCATTTTGTTGGCTTTCAATCCGACAGCTCACTACTTCGTAGCTGTGGATCTACGTTGGAAAAAAGTCAATCTGGCCATCGTTGATATGTCCGGACACATTCATTCGGATTTATCATATCAACGTACTAATACGAACCCAGTACAATTAATTGAAAGAATGAATGACGGCATCATGTCTCTTATTGATGATTCGGGGATTCCTCTGACGAAAATCGAAGCCCTCGGAATCATGGTTCCGGGTATCGTCGATACGGAAAATGGAATCGTTCGATATTCCTCAACTCTGGGATGGGACGATGAAGTCGATCTGGTTGGACCCGTGAGCGTCCGATTCGATAAGCAAATTACTATTTACAACGACGCGAATGCCCTTGCATTGGGGGAGATCTGGACGGGATGCGGAAATCAATATCCGCATCTGGCTTTCCTCTACACCGAAGGTGGTGTCGGAGGTGCCTGTATCTATAACGGCAGGATTATCCTGGGCACTAATGCCGCCGCAGGTGAGTTCGGTAAAATTCTGGTTACCGGAGAGCAGGGGCCGCAACGTTCGGAATCCCTGCTTTCATTGCCGAACCTGCTCGCCAAATACGGAGAAAGTGAACCGAAAGAGATGGAATACGAGGAAGTAGTTCGAAAGGCTATCTCTCTCGTCAGGAACGGACATCTTCTCGATTCCACATTAAAGATGATCGATGAGATTGTCGACAAAATGGCCCAGGTGGTTGTCGGTATCATCGCCGTTTTTAATCCTCAGGCTGTCATCATTAACTGTTCATATTTACCTGATCCGGAAGCGTTCCTGGAAATGCTGAAAGTGCGGGTTTCCGGTTACTTGCCGGGGAAACCACATAGGACCATTAACCTGCTCCAATCCTGCCTCAATGATAAAACAGAGGTGATCGGGGCTGCTGCTGCGGCAATCAGCCGAAGTCGGTTTTATTTTGTTCTGCAAGATATGGAAAATCAGAATATGGACCAGAACTACCTCGTTAGTACCGTCTGATTATTATAGGTTTCAATCGATCTTCTGATCGAAGAAATAAATCTTTCCAAGGAGAAGAAAGGATGAAGAAAGTACTGACACTGTTGATTTTGGGGCTTCTTTCAGTCACCCTTTTTGCAAACGGTGATTCGGCTTCGGCGGATGTGGATGAAGGTGGAAAAACCATCACCATCCTCTGTGTAACAAGCCCGGAGACAGAAGCTTTGAAGGTTGCTGCTGAGGAATTCAAGAAACAGAATCCAGGGTATGAGATTATTTTCAATGAACAGGGGCGTCTGGGATATTTCACAAACGTCACTACCCAGCTGGTCGGTGGAACTGATGAGTTCGATCTCGTTCAGGACAATACGACTTATATGACTGAGCTGGCGGCTGCGGGTGTGCTTGAGCCATGGGATGACTACCTGAATAATCCCGATTTGACAGATCTCAAGGCCTATGATCTTGATGATCTTCCGGTCAAACTCACTTATGAAGGTAAGATTTATTGTATCCCGACCGATCTTTCCAGTCAGGTATATTATTACCGTAAGGATCTGATCAATGAACCTGCGGAAACCTGGGAAGACCTGATCGAACTGGCAGAAAAAAATACCGGTACGGCAGATACTCCTTACGGTGCTGTTCTGACGGCAATGACCGGCGGACCTGAAGCACCGAAAATTTTCTACACGGTATTGTGGTCTTATGGCGGAGATGTCATCAACGAGAATGGTGAAGTTGTAGTTAACAGTGAAGCCGTACGTAAAGCGGCTGAAGTATACAGGGCTCTCAAACCATATATGCCCGAAGACGTTACAACCTATAATTACCCCAAGGTTTTCGACGCATTGAAAGCCGGTTCTGTTGCCCAGACAGGTCCTTTCTGGAATGCCGCCTGGAATAACATGAAAATGTCCGACAGCGACTTTAAGGATAAATACGGAATTGCCCTTATCCCGGGTGTCCGTCAGGCTGATGGCTCCATTAACAGAGCGCCACAGACACATGGCTGGGGACTTGTGATGAACGCACAGAGCCGAAATAAGCTTGCAGCGTGGAAATTCCTGTATTTTGCCACAAGTGTAGAGGGATTTAACATTCGCGGAGCAAACGGAGGCAGTATCTTCCGGCCTTCAATCCTGAGTGCGCCTGAAAATGCCGATAACCCCTATTTTCCGGTGATGGCGGAAACGTATGCTCTTGCGAGAATGGAGCCACTTGTTCCGTACTACACAAAGATGCATGAAATTTTGAATCAGATGGTGGCGGATATCCTCACTACCGATAAATCGTTAGATTCAATTCTTGAAAGGACAGAAAAAGATTTGATTACTCTTAAAGCACGATACGAATAATCACATTTTCCGGGACCTCCCGCATCCTGAAGAGGTCCCGGTCCCCAGGATTACCAAACACATATGAAATCGAATCTGTTAAGAAAAAGGCGTATAACCAAGTACTATCTGATATTGCCGGCGGCCGTTCTTTTAATCGGCACAACGGTTATACCAATCCTGTACATGTTATATACGTCACTGTTTCGACTTGATCCAGTGGTGTTCAACGGTAAGTGGCCCTTTGTAGGATTGGGCAATTATATTGATCTGATTACAAGAGACCCGATGTTCTGGTCCAGTCTTGCAAGAACGTTAAAATTCCTCTTATACACGGTAACTCTGCAAATCGGAGTCGGGTTGCTTTTGGCCACATTAATGTATAGGGAATTCAAGGGCAAACGTATGGTCCAGACGATTCTCCTCTTCCCCATCCTGGCAACGCCTATTGTCGTCGCTATGGTGTGGAAGTATTTTTTCGATTTTGATACCGGTTTTCTCAATGTCATGCTGAAGACAGTTGGAATGCGACCCCAACCCTGGCTTTCCACGAAGGGGCTACCGCTGATCGATGCCATACCATTCATCGGTCCGTGGCTGGTGAACAAATTCAGCCTGACATATGCATTTCGTACGATATGTTTCGTCAATTTCTGGCAATGGACGCCCTTTTGTTTTCTGGTGCTCTATTCAGGTATGACCTCTCTGCCTTCCGAGGTTTATGAGGCATCATCTATTGATGGAGCCAGTTCATGGCAGACTTTCAGGTATGTCACGCTTCCCCTTCTCTCCAAACTCATTTGGGCCGTTGTTTTCATTCGAGTCATTGATTGCCTGAAAGTCTATGCACAGATCTGGGTACTTTTCGGAAATGCGGAAACGACGAGGGTTATCAATATTCATCTGTATACGATTGGTTTCACTACCAGCGATTATGGCATGAGCAGTGCTCTTGGAGTCATCATCGTAATCCTGATTGCGGTTTTCGTCGGTATGACGATAAAACTGGGAGGGAAGAGAAATGCTTAGCAAGGCTCTCGCAATAAAGAGAACACGCCGAGCATCCTTTTATTTTGCCATCCTCCTGGTTGTCCTGCTCTGGGCCTTTCCCATTCTCTGGATCATCCTGGGTTCGTTCAAGACGGACAAATTAATTATCAGTCAGAGCCTCAATTTATTATTTCAACCCACGGTCGTAAATTACGAGCGAATATTCTCATCACATAATTTCGGAAAATTTCTGGTAAACAGCCTGTTGGTGGCAATCGGTACTTCGGTTATCGTTCTGGCCTCTTCATTCCCGGCGTCTTACAGCCTTTCCAGGTTTAAAACCGGGGGAGATATGATGAGTCTGGGAATCTTGATAACGAGAATTGCACCCCCGGCTGCCGTACTCATGCCATTTTTTATCATTTTTAAAAACCTCAGTCTCCTGAATAACTTATGGGCACTGATACTGGTTAACATTTCATTGAACATGTCATTTTCACTTCTTCTCATGAGATCATTCATCGATGAAATACCTGTATCGATCGAAGAAGCGGCGACTCTGGAAGGAGCCACACTTTTCCAGACAATGGTGAAGCTCATCTTTCCCCTGGCCCGCAGCGGTATCATTACGACAAGCATTTTTACGTTTATTTTTTCCTGGAACGAATATCTGTTTGCGATGGTTCTGTGTTCTTCGAACAGGGTGAAAACACTGCCTGTTGCCGCCGGTGATTTTGTTACTGCGTATGCTATCGAATGGGGTCCGGTTTTCGCATCCGGCACATTGATTCTTCTACCGATCCTGATACTCACATTCATGGTGCAGCGTTACATCGTTAAGGGACTTACCGTAGGAGCCGTAAAATGAAAAAAGTCCGAATCGGCCTTATCGGGACCGGATTCATGGGTAAAGCTCATGCCGGATGTTACGTATTGGACGGTCGTGTAGAACTCACGGCCGTCTCTTCTCTCGACGAAGACCAGGGAGATTTATTCATCCGGAATTTTGGTTTTAGCCGATACAGTCCGGATTGGCATTCTCTGATCGATGACGGCGATATCGACATAATTGATATTACAGTACCGAACTTTCTCCATGGAGAAATCGCTATTGCGGCAGCCGAAGCCGGAAAATCAATCATTATGGAAAAACCGCTGGCAGTAACAATGGAAGAGGCCGACCGTATCATGGCTGTAGCTGAAAAAACAGGCCTATTAACCATGTATGCCGAGAATCGCCTATTTGCACCGGTTTTTACCGAGTGCAGAAAGCTTATTGAATTCGGAGATATCGGGAATATAAAGTTATTCCGAATCAACGAAATGGGCAGCGGTCCCGGCCATGCTGGATGGTTTCGTGATATCAAAATGGCAGGAGGCGGGGCTCTCATCGACCTGGGTATTCATGGATTGGGGTTGGCGGAATGGTTGATCGGTTCGCCGATTCAATCAGTATCCGCAATGAGGACATCAGGGGAAGGAGCTGAAGAAACAGTTTTAACTTCGGCGCGTTTCGCCTCCGGAACCCTCGGTCAATTCGTTTGTTCCTGGGGAATACAGGGAGGACTGGACATCCGGGCGGAAATTTACGGCGACAAGGGGACGCTGATGGTGGACCATTCGAAAGATGCCGGTGGACTTCGTGCTTACAAATCTGAACCATCGGACTCCGATCCCTGCAGACCTCATGCCGCATCCACTTCCGGATGGTCGCATCCTCCCATTGATGAGTGGAACGTGAAAGGACATCGAAGCGAGATACGGCATTTCATCGACTGTTATGTCGAGGGTATCCCGTGTCGTTCGACATTCAAGGATGGATACCGCGCCCTGCAGTTGGTCCACGCCATATACCGATCCGCCGACGAGGGTTGGGAAAGTCCCACCTGGACCGAAAAATGAGCTACAAGAACAAGCAGGGGAAGATCGGACTGGCCCTTCTCAGTTTCGCCCATTTTCACCAGTACCGTTGGGTCGAGGCGTTCAATAAAGATTCAAGAGCCGATATCGTCGGGTTTTGGGACGACGATACGGAACGCGGTAAAGCGGTGGAAAAACAGACGGGAATACCTTTCCGGCGGAACCTGGATGCATTATTGACAGATGAAAACGTGACAGCTGCCGCCATTTGTTCAGAGACTTCCAAACACAATCATTTGATAGAGCATTGTTGTCGACATCATCTTCCGGTGATGTGTGAGAAACCCCTGGCCAGGAACTCCACTGAAGGGTTGCAGATTAAGAAAAGCGTAGATTCCGCCTGCATACCGTTTCTTCAGGTGTTTCCGCAGAGATTGATGAAGGGAAACATCCGGATCAAGGAAATCCTCGACAGTGGGATTCTGGGAAAGGTAACTCATGTCAGGAAACGACACGGACACGGCTTCGGACTTGCTTCCCTTTCATCCGATATGCCATGGATTACCCTTACTGATAAATCCGGCGGTGGAGCCTATATGGATGAAGGTGTTCATGAGACCGATCTCCTCAGATATTATTTTGGCATGCCAATTTCCGTTTGTGCATTGGAATCCCAATCCAGGTGCGGTCATGGAGAGATGTCGGCAACGGCGTTGTATGCCTTTCCCGATGATATCAGCGTCGTTCATGAAGCGGGATGGAATTGGATTGCCGGTGGTCCGACGACGGAAATTTACGGTAATGAAGGTGTATTGATGGAAAGCCTTACAGATTGTGCCTCCTCGACCGGAAACAGTCTGCTTCCACATCTTGCGATATTTAAAAAAGAGACCGGCCGATGGGAAGTTCTCGAGGGTGCGTATGATTTTTCATCAATCCACTATCTGTTCCCGGTGGCATATCTGGATATGCTGGCAGATGGTGTTTCCTCTATCTCCACGCTTGAAGACGGGCTGAAGGCCTTGGAAATGGTTGAAGGAGTATACAAATCGATCAGGGAAAAGCGCACAGTCGAGTTTTAACGGGAGAAGGAAGATTGATGGACTATAAATGCTACTTCGGAGATATTCACAATCATTGTGATACAAGTTACGCCCACGGAAGCCTGGAAAATGCCTTGAATAATGCGTTGCTTCAATTGGATTTCGTCAGTGTGACCGGCCATTCATCCTGGCCGGATATCCCTGATAGGAAAGCACCCTTGGAATCGCTGGTGGATTACCATGTGAATGGATTCAACAAGCTGCAAACCGGATGGGAACGTTTCGTGGATACGTTTGACCGATTTAATGATCCGGGAAGCTTTGTCTGTTTTCCCAGTTACGAAATTCATTCGATGGCCGACGGCGATCATACCGTTTATTTCAAGGACTACAAGCGTCCCATGTTCAAGCCTGATAGTATTCCCGATTTCCAGGATATTGTCCGGGATATTCGAATAGAAGGCGATGACGCATTCCTGACGCCTCACCATATCGGTTATAGAACAGGTTACAGAGGCATCAACTGGGACAGTTACAGCGAAAAGGCCAGTCCTTTCGTCGAGATAATTTCCATGCATGGATGCAGTGAAAGTGATGATTCGGCTCTTCCTTATCTCCACACCATGGGCCCTCGTAATGGATCCAATACCATGCAGGCTGGACTATCCAGGGGTTTTCATTTCGGAGTCATTGGTTCTACTGATCATCATAGTGCTCATCCCGGAAGCCACGGATACGGAAAGGTTGCAATCTGGGCGGAGGAACTGACAAAAGACGCAATATGGTCTGCATTGAAAAAACGTCGCTGTTATGCCTTGACTGGGGATAAGATTGTTCTCGATTTCTCCTTAAACAACGCTAACATGGGCGAAATCATCCCATATTCAGAAAAACGAGATATTCATATTGACGTCCGGGGAGGAGACGCCCTGGACTATATGGAACTACTGCGGAATAACATAGTAATCAGGCGATGGAATTATCTTGAAGACTCGAATTCTGATATTACCGGACCTGTCAAAGGTAAAGTATTCATTGAGGCGGGTTGGGGCGTAACGGGCGAGCGTATCGAATGGGATATTCTGATATCTCTGAATCGTGGCAAAATTCTTGATGTCGAACCGCGTCTTCACGGAATCGATGTCGTCGATCCTGAGCAGAAGCACACTCAGGAATATCAATTCAGCAATTGGTCCAGAGAAGGGGATGCTGTACGGCTCCGGACCTGCACTTGGGGAAACCCCACAACGCTTACCAATACCAATCAGGGACTCTGTCTGGAAATCGAGGCCGAGTCCGATGCTGAGTTGTGCCTTGACGTCAACAATGTGAAGTATCGGAGAAACTTGAAAGACCTGTCGGTTCAATCAGATTCCTTTTATCTCGGAAGGTTTTTATCCGGAGCGGTTCACATTCATCGATTTGTACCGGAACGTATGTACAACAGGAAAGAATATCTCAGTGAAATTGAGAATGGAGACAAGGAAGACAGCTATTATGTTCGGGTCAGGCAGAAAAACGGGCAATGGGCATATTCATCACCGATCTGGGTGAGGAGCAAAGTTTGATATGAACATCATTTATATGCATACGCATGACAGCGGGCGGTATTTCGATCCTTATGGGTATGCCATACGAACACCGGCAATCCAATCATTGGCAGAAAAAGGTACGGTTTTCCGTCAGGCTTTCAGCGCTGCTCCAACATGTTCTCCCAGTCGTGCAGCATTGTTGACTGGAATGAATCCTCATTCCTGCGGCATGATCGGACTCGCACATCGGGGATTCGCTCTGAATGACTATAAGAAGCACATCGTTAACCAATTGAATGAAGAAGGTTACGACACGGCTCTTTGCGGAATTCAACATGTTGCCGATCCGGTGGGTAAAATCGGATATGGTAAAATTCTCGATTCCTGGGACTTTGATATGTCCAAAGATTTCAACTTTGATACGATTGAGTATGATATGTCCAATGCGGAAAAAGCCGCTGAATTCATAAAAACAAAAAAGAGTGATGATAAACCCTTTTTCCTTTCCTTCGGTATGTTCAACACTCATCGTGTCTTTCCTCCGGTTTCTCAGGATGTGGTGCCTGACTATCTAAAACCGCCTTCACCCGTTAAAGATACAAGAGAGAATCGAGAGGATTTTGCCGGTTATGTCACCTCCGCCCGGGTTGTGAATGATTGTGTCGATATCGTTCTGAAAACATTACAGTCATCAGGACTTAAAGAGAAGACAATTGTCATTTTCACTACCGATCATGGAATTGCCTTTCCTGAAATGAAATGCTCCCTGTACGATACGGGTATCGGAGTGACGCTCATCATTGACTATCCGGGAAATCATATGAAGGGATCGGTATCCGATGCCCTGATATCTCATCTGGATATTTATCCTACGATCTGCGACATGATTGGGCTGAACAAACCCGAATGGCTGGAAGGGGAATCACTGCTTCCTCTGCTTGAAAAGAGAAAGGAGTCAGTCAGGGAAGAGGTTTTTGCAGAGGTCACTTATCATGCAGCCTATGAACCGATGCGCTGTATCAGGACCGAACGATATAAATTGATCCGAAGATTTGATTCACCCTTTCCGGTGATCCCATCCAATTCTGATGATTGCAGTGCAAAAAGTTTGCTGCTGAAATCCGATTATCACCACATAGGAAGAGAAGAGTATTTGTTGTTCGATCTGAACAAAGACCCTTTGGAAAGGAATAATCTCATTAAAGTACCGGAGTATCAGGATATTTTAATTTCACTGAAATCGAGACTCGAACTCTGGATGGTTTCCACTGATGATCCACTATTGGCAGGATCGGTTCCTTTGCCCCCTGGAGCCTTTGCAAATCAAAAAAGCTGTATTTCGCCAAATGAAAAGCTTCTTGATTTCGGATAGCTCAAATCCATACGCATAGGTACGGGAATCTTCCTGAATTTGAGATATATAGTGTGATATCCAAA
>DAOVYP010000379.1 GCA_030635565.1 Spirochaeta sp.
ACGTCCTTGTCCAGTTTCTCCGTTTGCTGAAGCATTTCCTGAAGTTTCTCTCTCGGGATAAGGTCTATCGGGCGGGATTCGGTAAATTCATAAGCCGATCGCGTGAAGTTCGAGCTGCTGATATAATACCCCCGGTTGACGCCGGCTTTTCTCATCTGTTCATGGAACTCCCTGACATTGGGAAGGTCGATGGTATCAGGTACTCTCAGGATACGCAGAAATTTGGGGAATCTCCGGATATTCCGCCATTGCTTATCACTGCGGTCAACAGCGGTAATCTGGCACCCGTCGTCAAGGCTGATATAGTCGGTAATGGTCAGGTTCATGACAGCGGTCAGCTTCTGGCATGTTTTTTCGAATTTTTCAGGGGATTCGGTGATAAAATCCTTGATCCGATCGTCACCCCGGAGCTCCTGATATTGACTGAGTTTCTCTGCGACATCACGAAATGTTTTTTTCTGCGCATACAGCAATTCCCATTGTTCAATGGCTTTATCGAGATTTCGTGTACGTTCATAACAGATGGAAAGAAAATACCGGGCATGCAGAAGCTCGTTGGAATCGGAATCTTCACTTGAGATTTTAATGGCCCTTTCCAGTTCATTCTGCGCTTTCTCGTATTTTCTTATCGAAATAAAACATGATCCCCGTTCGACGAGAGCCTTGATTTTGAAATCAGGTTCCTTCTGAGCATTCTCGAATGCGCCGAGGGCTCCGGTAAAATTCCTGGAATCCTTGAGTATCCTGCCCAGGTAGAAGTAGGCTTTATAGTTGTCGGGTCTGAGTTTAAGCGCTTTCTGCAAGGCATCCCTGGCTTCCGTCTGCCGCTTTGCTTTGTACATCAGCTGACCCAGAGCGAACCAGCTGTCGGAGAAACGGGGGTTAATCTCCAGAGCTTTCTTATAGTAGATTGCAGCTTGTCCGCCTTTATTGCGGGTTTCGAATAATTGGCCGACATTGTAGTAATGCCGGGATATGTAGGGTTCGAGCTTCGTAAGGAGTAAATACTCCTTGAGAGCTTCTTCTTCCTGGCCGAATTGAAGGAATAGGGCGGCGATATCTTTTCGGAAGTCGGATTCGTTGCAGATTCCGGAAAAATCTCCGATCTGGTTGACGGTCTTGTATGCCATCAGGGCCAATTCGTACTTTTCGTCCTGAGCGTATGCCAGACCCAGCAGGTAGTGAGCTTCGGTGTTTCGGGGTTCTTTCGCAAGGATTTGCTTGGCGCCTCTGATTGCCATGGTCACCTTTCCCTGTTTCACCTGTTCCTGGAGTGAGCTTATTTTTTGAGGGGCTGAGAGACTCCTGATGAGGAAAAAAACCAGGACTCCAAGGAGACCACCGGCTATAATGATGAGTAAGATTATGATTCCAGTATCCATCCTTAAACCTGAAAACCGAAAGGGTGATCGTAGCGTAGTGGTAAAAAACCATACTGTCAAACCGGTAATTCGAACCTTTATATACGCTCTTGTCTTAATTTGTATAACGACCTTCGCCGGAGCGCAAACGGCTGATGAATGGTTTGAGAAAGGGCTGGAGTCTTTCCGTTGGCAGAAAACCGATGAGGCATCGGTGTATTTCCAGAAGGCCGTAGAATCGGATCCCGGCAGGGATATGTTTTATCTCTATCTGGGAATCTCTTTCCATGAGAACGGCAGGTTCCAGAATGCGGAAGATGCATATAACCGGGGTATCGAACTCAAGGGCGGAGAACGGGATCGGCTCCTGCTGAATCGGGGTAATCTCAAGACCATCCGCAGTGATTATCAGGGCGCATCTTCCGATTACACACGGGTCATTGATACCGGTGGCCTTCTTGCGTCATCCGCGATTCTTAACAGAGCCAACATGGAACTCAATCAGTCTTCCTTCGCCCTGGCTCTTGACGACTATACCCAATACCTTGTCATGGAACCCGAATCTCCGCAGAGGGAAACCATCAGGGAATTGATCGGTCTATTGAGTGCCCGGCTGGCCAACGATGCCGAGACGGCGAGAACCGCCGCCGAGCTGGCAAAGTTGGAAGAGGAGCGAAGGCTCGCCGAAGAACTGCTGCGTGCTGAAGAGGATGCCCGACGGGCCGCCCTGATGGAAGAGGTTCTCCAATCCCTGAGCGACAGCGGCCGGGATACAACGAGCATCAGTGCCGGTTCGGAAAATATTCATGAAGATTTTGAAGATTCGGCCCTGGAGGATTGATTTATGTATGGGAATAAAAAACTGATCATCATCGGAGGCGCCGTCATTCTGGCGCTTCTTGTTGGTCTGGGATTGTTTTTTATTATTCGCGGCGGGGGCCGTGGCGGAGATGCCGGAACGGTACAGGGTTCGTCGAAACGCGACAACATGCTGATCCTGGCTCGGGATTATGCCGATCAGAGTGAGTATCAGATGGCCCTGGATCTACTCAATCAGCTCCTGATTGAAGATGCCTCCGATGAAGATGCCCGGGAACTGCGGGATGAGATTCTGGCAGCGAAGAAGGCGGAGGGTGAGGCATCGAAGCAGGCCGAACTTGACGCCCTGAGAGAGCAGAATGAACAGCTCGCCGAGAGCCTGGATCGGCTCGGTGAATCCATTAACCGGGAGAATCCGGATGACCGGGCAGCCAGGGCGCGGGCTGAGGAAGAACGACGCAGGCAGGAAGAGGCCCGGAAACAGGAAGTCGAAACCCTCGTTGCCAGAGGACGCCGTGCACTGGCTGAAAAACGCTATGACGATGCTGTCGAAGACGCTAATGCCGCCCTGCGAATCATTCCCGATTTCAGTGCGGCCCGGACTTTGAAAAGCGATGCTGAGAAGGCACGCCGGGATGCGGAATCCGCTGCCGAACGCCGGGTACGGGAGGAACGTGAGCGTGAGCTTGCGAAATTGCTCGCCGATGCCCGCAGGGCTGTGGATAACGGCCGGTATGCCGAAGCCCGGAACCTGGCGTCCAGGGCCCGGGAAATCGATCCGGAATCCGGGGAAGCCTGGGCCGTGGAAGGGGACGCCTGGTACCTTGCCGATCCGGGCAGCACCGATAATCGCCGACGGGCCCGGGATGCCTATGAATCGGCATTGCGCCGGAATCCCGAGGATTGGAACTCCCATTATCGCCTCGGTCAGATCGCTGTCTCCGAAGGCGATCTGGGGGAAGCAATCGATTCCTTCCAGAGGGCTGCCAGTCTCAACACCGGCATGGC
>DAOVYP010000045.1 GCA_030635565.1 Spirochaeta sp.
AACATAAAAAGATAGGTATCGGTCCCAACCCGGTAAGCAAAAGCCAGTTCGAAGTGTTTCTTACATCCAACAATATATCATACGAGGATATCGAACTGAGAACTGTCGATTTTGAGGGGAAAGAACTGCTTCTGAAAGGAGAAATCGATGCCCTGGACGCGGTTGAATACGCTATCCCCAGGACCGAGGGGAAAGGGTACCGGGTTAACTTCATCCCCTACACAAGCTCCGGCGTACCTGATTCACCCTTCCTGGTTTTTACCGGAACTGCTGTGTGGGTTGAAGAACACGGCGATATGCTGACGAAATTTTTCAGATGTTTAAAAAAGGGGTTTTCCCTTGTACAACGCTGGAATGAAAAAGAATGGGAATCCTACACCAGAACATGTAAAGACCGAACGCCCCATGAAGAAATGAACATCTGGAAAGCCACACTCCCCCTGATGGATGACGGCGGAACCTTGTTCGAACAGAACATTCCGGAGATAGAAAAATTGCAGGATATCTTACACCAGAAGGGTCTGCTCCAGGAGAGATACACCATCGCAGATATTTTTATAAACTCGTACATCTGATACTGATGGAGTCTTTGCAGGATCCTCGAGGCTGCCGCTTTGCCTTCGGTCAATCCACAAGACCGGATATCGAAGCCCTCTTTAGGAGGTTACCTGGTGCTCTTGTTTGACTATTCACTTTATTATTACCATCCCATATGACCTCTTCAATAAAATGCGTAGGAGTCCTGGGAACCGGTGTTATCGGTTCAGGCTGGGCAACTTTGTTTGCTAAGGAAGGGATGGATGTATTCCTGCATGACAGCCGCCCGGAACTGATTACAAAATGCAGGCAGCAAGCATCCTCCAATCTGGATTTTCTGTTTGATCAGGGCCTAATAAGTACTCGCGTGTGTGATGAGGCCAAAACGAGGCTGCTGCCGGTGAGTAATCTCGCTGAACTTGCCGCAAAGAGTGACTATATTCAGGAATCGATTGCGGAAGACTACGATATTAAAAAAAGCTGCTACCGCCAACTGGATGATCTTGCCGCTGCGTCCACCCCGATTGGCAGCAGCACATCCGGTCTCCTGATGACGGAGATACAGAAAGTCATGAAAACCCCCGAGCGTGCCTTTATTGCCCATCCGTTTACTCCGTCCCACCTTGTACCCCTGGTAGAACTCGTTCCGGGCCGTCAAACCGATCCCAGGGTTCTGGAGGATGCCGCCGTATTTTTCACCTCTCTCGGCAAGGTTCCGGTTATCCTGAAAAAAGAGGTACCCGGCCATATTGCAAACCGTCTGGCGGCCGCACTCTGGCGCGAAGCGATTCATCTGGCCGCCGAAGGAGTCGCCGATGTGGAAGATATCGACAAGGCCCTCTTTGCCGGACCGGGACTGCGGTGGGCTATTATGGGGCAGCATCTCACCTACCATCTGGGGGGTGGTGAAGGCGGCTACCGGCATTTCATCGAGATAATCGGTAACAGTTTCGAGGCATACTGGCGGGATATGCCGACCTGGACAAAGATTCCGGCGGACGCAAGGGAGAAAATCGTTGCCGGTGTACAGAAAATGGTTAAAGATCGTACATATGACAATCTGTGTGCCGAACGTGACGAAAAACTGATCTCAATAATCAAAACGTTGTATGAAGAGGGAGCCGACAAAGGTGCTTCGTCGCCTTCTTAAAAAAGGAGTACTGCATGACCACACAGTTTCCGTTGAAGACCGGGAAAGGTCGGCTGTTTATCCAGCCGGATGCGGAAGCCGGGCGTGAAATATCCCGCCGTAAAGACAAACGGCTCGTCAGCAAACTCACCACTGTCAAAGACGCGGTAAACCGTTACATTCATGACGGCGATTACCTGGCACTTGGAGGTTTCGGATCGAACAGAATTTCCACGTCACTTCTACATGAGATCGTTCGGCAAAAGAGAAAAGACCTCGGTCTCGCGGGGCATACTGTGACTCATGATTGTCAGATACTGGCTGCGGGCCGGTGTTTTAACCGCTGCGACATAGCCTATGTCGTCGGACTTGAAGCCCGGGGGCTTTCAAGAAACGCCAGGAGTATGTTCGAAGACGGTAGCGTTGAAGTTACCGAATGGACGAATGCCTCCCTGGCCTGGCGCTTCAAGGCAGCGGCCATGGGGCTGCCCTTCCTCCCTGCCCGAGTGATGATGGGAACCGATACCTTTGAATACTCAGGATCGAAGGAAATCCTCTGCCCCTTTACCGGAAAGAAACTTCTTGCCCTTCCGGCGCTATCCCCCGACGTCGCTTTGATCCATGTTCACAGGGCCGATATTCACGGCAATTGCCAGATCGATGGAATAATAATGGCCGATGACGATATTGCCAAAGCCTCAAAGCGGGTGATAATTACCACCGAAAAAATCATCCCGGTTGAAGACATCCGTCGAGAACCAAACCGAACCGTTATACCGTATTGGTGTGTCGACGCGGTAATCGAAATGCCTTTCGGATCGTATCCGGCCAATATGCCCGGCGAATATTTCTCAGATGAGGATCATCTCAAGGAGTGGCTCGCCGCAGAAAAAGATCCGGAAACCTTTAAAGCATTCCTGGAAAAGAATATTTTCGGCTGCTCTGATTTTTATGAATACCTGCAGATAAACGGCGGTATCGAAAAGATCAAACTCCTCCGGGAAAAAGAATTCTTATCCAACTGATAGAGGATACTTATATGGCTGATTTTAACAGCATGGAATTGATGATTTGTATTGCGGCGCGGAGCCTGGAAGACGGAGCGGTCGTTGTGGTCGGTACCGGCGCGCCATGTGCCGCCGCGATGCTTGCTCAGAAAACAAACGCACCGAACCTGGTAATCATGTTCGAAGCCGGCGGTATCGCTCCTCTCCTTCCAACTATGCCGATATCGGTCGGAGACTCCCGTACAACCCATAAGGCATTGATGGCCTCCACCATGGCCGAGATAATGGAGAATTGTCAGAGAGGATTGGTGGATTACTGCTTTCTCGGCGGAGCCCAGATCGATCGGTTCGGCAATCTTAATTCCACAATAATCGGATCAGACCACAGCAGACCGAAGGTCAGGTTTCCGGGAAGCGGCGGTGCCAATGATCTCGCGTCCCTCTGTTGGCGCACTATGGTTGTTACTCCCCAGGACAATAAACGATTTGTAGAGAAGCTCGATTTTTGCACCACCCCGGGTTTTCTCAACGGCGGCAGCTCCCGGGCAGACTCAGGTCTTCCTGAAGGCACAGGTCCTTACCGGGTCATTACCGATATCGGCGTATACGGTTTTGCTCCTGATACGAAGGAGATGCAGTTGTTGTCGCTTCATCCGGGTCGAAACACCGATGATGTGTGCAATAATTCCGGATTTGAAATCCTCATACCTGAAAAATACGAATACACCCTTGAACCCACCGAAGAGGAACTCCGTGTGCTTCGCGATGTTGTCGACCCTTTGCGATATATCATCGGCAGATGATAGAGAGGTAGGAGAAGACACATGAGAAAAAAAACGGTTCTTGTTACCGGCGCCGGAAGCGGTATCGGCAGAGGATTGATGTGCGGTCTGGCGGAAGAAGGATTCAAGGTTATCGGAACCGATATGAATCTGGAAAACGCCCGGAAAACAGCCGACATCGTTCGCCAGAATGGAGGTGAGGCGGAAGCGTATTCTCTCGATATGACTCATGACAAAGATCTGTCAATGTTGATGGATGAACTCGGCAACCGGAAAGTTGACGTCCTGATCAATAATGCAGGGCTTCAGCATGTTGCTCCCCTGGAAGAGTTCCCTGATGAAAAATGGGACCTCCTGATTCGGGTTATGCTGATCGGTTCGGCCCGGATGATGAAGGCGGTTTTACCGCTCATGCGGAAAAATGGTTTCGGCAGGATTATTAATATCGGTTCGATTCATTCCCTGGTGGCTTCCCCCTACAAGACCGCCTACACCGCGGCCAAGCACGGTCTCCTGGGCCTATCGAAGGCGGTTGCCCTTGAAACCGCGGACTGTGACATTACCGTGAATACGATTTGCCCCGCCTATGTAAAGACAGCGGTGGTGGAGCGGCAAATCGCGAATCAGGCCAGGAGCCATAAGATTTCAGAGGATGTCGTTATCAGGGATATAATGCTCAAACCGATGCCGAAGGGTGCCTTTATCACAATTGAAGAATTAACGGGAATCGTGAATTTCCTGATCAGTGAGGCAGCCAGAAACATTACAGGGCAGACAATTACCGTCGACGGCGGCTGGACGATTCGGTAATGGCGCTTGCAATCCGCCAGGTTCCATTCTTATCACAGGATGCGTAATACATCCGGTATCTGTGATTGTCTATTTTGATCAGAGACATGTCCTCGGCATGCACGGCATCCACATCGGTATCTTCATATCCTCCACCCTCGATCACACACTGACCCGCATCCCACTTCAGACCGTCACTCGAAAAAGAAATGAATATCCGTGATCGATAGCCGGCCATATCGCTTGCAATTGATGCTGCCGCGAAGTCTTCACTGAGTCTGTCATCCCGGCTCGGATGCTTTGGTACAACTGTACCATGAGGCAGGTCCTGCCATGCCGAATAGAACATGGTCCACCTATCACCAGCCCTCGATGGCCGGACAACTTCTGCCGCCGTAATCCCGGAACTTTCGTACTGAGATTGTCTGTCACCCATGCGATAACCGGGTTCAATTTCAAATTTAAGACCATCCGGCGTAACAGCACTGACTATCTGAGATCTTTTTTCGCCGAAGATTGATTCGGCAGCGGTACAATACAGCCGGCCCCGCCCATCGGACAACCGGATATAACGAGGGCCGCCAAGGCCCTCAAATCCCTGAAGCCTGATACCATCTTCATGTTCCCAGTGAAGCATGTCGGATGAAACAGCGCTGCAGATCACGTTGGGCTCGCTCGCCGAACCCCGAGACTCAAAATACATACGCCATACGCCATTATCACATAGGGTAACCGACGGTGCGATTATTCGCAGACTCATATGAGCCAGTTCAGGCTGAGGTTCGAGCCTGATGCCCGGTTCGGTCCGGAAAATCAGCCCGTCATCAGATACCGCACTGAGGATATATCCCTGGCAATAACGGTATGGCTTAGCAGGACCAACTGCCGTGTAAAAGAGTCGAAATCCACCCGAAGGAATACGAACAACACCCGGTGCCTGCAGTTTGGAACTGTCGAGGTTTCTGGAACCCTCAAGACGCGTGCCTGGTTCTTTGTGCCATCTGTTTGTTATACCCATTCTGATATTCCCTATTAATCCTTTAATGTTAATTACAATATCAAAATTTTTTAACAGACTGGAGGATCTTTCAGAATGGTAATTTTGAAAGCTCCTCCGTTACTTTAGAAGGCGATGGACCGTGCGAATTCCACTGCCTCGTCAAGTTTCATGACGAGTCCGAGATCCCACTCCGGTTGGCAGGTTCGGCGAATCGCGATTTCATCCGTCTCGACCAGACCCGCTTTGTCAACACCATATGCATGCGCGGCACCCAGCATTCTCGTGCCCTCGGCCTGATTCCCCGCTTGAATCGCAATCAACCCGATTCTGTGAAGCATGATTGCCGTATCTGAACTGTCACCTGTCTTGAAAAACAGTCCGAGACTCTCTGTGGTACAAGCTGCCGATTCCTTCACCCTGTTTTGCCTCAACGCTACCCGACCGAGTCCCTCCAGGGCCCACGCACTCATCCATCTGTCCCGGAGCTGCGCAAAACGGACGATGGCCTCGTCGTAATGGCTTCGTGCCGACTCCAGTTGTCCCAGCTCCAGGTATGTATCGCCGAGACTATCAAATGTGTGAGCGATGCCCCACACATCTCCGGCTATGTTCAACAGGCTGAGGGCCTCGTCCAACTGTCCCAGGGGGGGCTCAGAATCGAACTTACCTCCGGTAGTTCCGTAGGCTAAGAGGATAGAATGTCCGATGACCAGTGGATTTCCCGTCTTTCTGGCAATTGTGATGCTGTCCCGGCATTGCGCCATCCCAAGGGCGAACTCCCCGAGCCACCGGCTTATGACGCCAGTGAGGCTCAAAGCCTCCGATTGATGCTCAAGATCGTCCAGGCGGCGGAATAAAATCAGGGAATCGCCAATTGCCAGGAGTGCTTCGTCCCACCGCCCGCATAGAAATGTCATGCTGCCGAGTGACAGAAGTGATCTGGCCTGCAACGCGGTGTCATAATCGTTACCGTCCCAATCCACTGTTCTATATGCCGTTTCGATTATTCGGAGGATCTCACCAAACTCCGCGCGCCTTTGCCAATAGAACTGGAGCGATACCGCGACCCGTAAACATGCTTTTGAATCGCCTCTCTCCAATAAAAGCTTCATAACATGGTAGAGATTGTCCCGTTCCAGTTCGAGACGATCGTACCACTGAGTCTGTTCGAGTCCCCTGAGCTCGGGTTCATCAGCCTCCGCAAACTCCGAATAATAGGTTGTCAGCCTCTCCCGCAAGTACGGATCGTCCGAACTTTGTTCCAGACGCATTCGAGCGTACTCCTGGATGGTGGCCAGCAACACGAATCTTGATTCGCTGCCGGTATCAATTCTCCTGACAAGGTTCTTACGGACAAGTGCTTCCATGCAGGAGGGGATTGTCCCATGAGATTCGTGTACAAGTCGGCCGCATACACTCTCGGCAGCATGCAATGTACAGCCTCCGAAGAAGATCGACATCTGAACAAACAGTAGCTTCTCAGGCTCGATAAGCAGATTGAAACTCCAGTCCAGGGTGTTGTGCAAAGACCGTTGACGAGGGGGAAGATCCCGAGTGCGATTGTCCGCCAGCTCCATGGTGTCGGTCAGCTGTGCAAGCAGTTCTGCGGTTGAGAACAGCCGCAGGCAGCGGGTCGCCAACTCAATTGCCAGGGGAAGACCGTCCATAGCATTACAGATTGACGTAATCACCCGCCTGTTGGATTCGGTCAGCTGAAAACCCGGACGAGCATCCCGGCCCCGCTCAACAAACAAGCGAACCGACGGGACCTGAGCCAATTCGTCCATTGTTGTCTCATCACCGTCGGCACCCGGTATTCTTAAAGGTGAAACCGGGTACTCCCGCTCGGTGCTCAGACAAAGCGGTTCCCGACTTGTAACAAGGAACCGAAGTTCCGGACAGCTTGATTCGAGAAACCCACATGAATGAGCAGCGAAAAGGACCTGCTCAAGGTTGTCCAGAATCAGGAGCAATTGCCTCGACCCGAGATACCCGGCTATCAGCTGAACCTGATTCTCGGTTGTATCACACGATCGTGTTTCCAGTCTGAGGGATTCGAATATTTTGGGAACAACTCTCTCATGATCATTCAGCGTGGAGAGGTCGACAAAGATAATACCGCCGGGAAACAGGTTCGATGCCCTTGCGCCAACTTCCAGTGCCAGCCTGGTTTTTCCTGTACCTGCAGGGCCCGTCAAGGTAAGAATACGTGTTTCTTTTTCTTTCAACTTTTTGAGTATCTCATCAACTTCAGTCAGTCGTCCTATCAAGCGGTTTGTGGGTGCGGCGACAGTCGAGAGCGGTCCCGCGTCGAAACCCGCGATATCTTTATGTATCAGTCCGCTTGAGCCTCGGGCAATCTCTTCCGCGAGACGACAGGTAAGAAGCTCCGGTTCACAACCCAGCTCACTGGAGAGTACCGATTTACATGCCTTGTATTGTTCCAGGGCGGCTCCTCGACGACCCATACGGGAAAGCAGTCTCATGAGCCGCCGATGATTCGACTCGTCAGTCGCATCCAGACTCAGTAGATCCCGGACCCATCTGACTGCATCCCCGGGCCGGCCCGAGTCCTCATCAAGCGCCGCAAGTCGATCCAGGACATCAGCATACTCAGACTCCAGGGTCTCCCGCTGTTCGCTTTGCCAGTCCTCAAAGAGAACACTCCTGCGCAGGTAGTAACCTTCCAGAAACGCACCGCGATATAACTCGACTGCGTGAATGAGAAGATCTTTTTCGTCCTGTCGATGTCCGTTGGTCAACGAACGGAACTCGACAACATCAATCCACAGGTTGGAGTGGGATTCGAGGTACACAACAGCCCTGGTTGTGTGTAACAGGGTGTTTCAAATCAACTGCCGCAGGAAGGTAAGCGTTTGGCGGAAGTCGGACATGGCATGATTCCGTGTCTGGGTGGGGTACAGCAGATCTGTGAGGACGGCCCGGCTGTGTTCACCGGGCATCATCGCGAGATAGATAAGCAGAGCGAATGTCTTCCGTCTTCCCACATGAATCGGCTTCCCTTTCATGCTCAGGCGGGGAGGACCGAAAAGGCACAATTCCAATCTCACGGGTCACTGTCCCGAATTGAGACATTCATATCTGATATAAACTTTCTACTACCATTATGGGGTTCCCGATTGATAAAAAAAAGTGTATTCACTCATCCTGCCGCTTTTCTGCAACGATTCTGCAACGGTTTTCCGACAGAATCAGGTACAAAATCTGATTCAGGAGGACGGGCAATGAAGAAATTGCTTTGGATGACGGCAGTCATGGTATTCATACTGTTTGTTGGGGTTGGATGTACCACAACCGATAACAAAGAGGTGATGCACTCATTCCTTGATTTATTTGTATCGGGCCAGTGGGATCGATTCGAAGAGGTTATCGCTGCTGATTGTGTACTTCACTATCCCGGTGGTGTCGATGTAAATGGTCTGAACGCGATAACAGAAGGTTGGGGCCCGCAGTTTGCAATCCTCACGGACCTCCAGGTTACCACACTGGCTGAAATTGCCGAAGGCGACAGACTTATGGAATTCCTCGTGTTTGAAGCCGTATACGAAGGCGAGTTCATGGGGAAACAGATCTCGGGGGTGCCCATCAAGTTCAACCAGGTCGAGATGGTGCGAATCGATGACGGCAGGATCGTCGAGTGGTGGGTCGAACAGGATCAGCTCTGGAAAGCTCAGCAGTTGGGAATGGAACTGGTCTGGTAGTCGTTCCGGGGATCAGCTGTCTACATATCCGTCATCTACGAGTTTGTGGTATATCTTCCGGCCGAGCTCAGCTCCCCATACCTCACCGGCCGCCATAGACTCGGAAGTGATCGAGGGCATCGAGAATATGAATTTCTGCCCGGTCGGGGTGTTGTAGAATGCGATGACATCCTTGATTTCCTCATGGGTGAAATGCCTGTCGTAAATGGGAACAATGATGTCGATAAGACTTTCGGCGGAAACTACCTGTCGAATTTCTTCAAAGAACTCCAACGGAATCTCAGGAAGCAGTTCGGTATAGGATGCCAATATGTAGTCCATCATTTGTATTCCCAGATCCGCAGATCCGGTCATTACCAGCAATTTACGAATATCGTCTTCCTTGGACTGTGCGGATAAAGTATTTCCGGCAACGAGTACCAGAATGAGTGCGATCAGTATGCGGTTATTCATGGTTCCAAGCTTAGCATAGCTCATGGAAATAAATAAATAGAGTCTTGATGGCTGTATAAAGGGTCCGGGACTTGGGTTAGATGATGACTAAGCGCTATCCGCGCTGTTGACGATGGAATTCAACAGTTCGATTCGATTACGGGCGCCGATTTTCTGGTAAATATGATAGATGTGATTCTTCACAGTACTCGTGGAGATAAAGAGCCGGGACGCGATTTCTTCATTGGAGTATCCTCTGCTTATATAGAGGATGATCTCGCACTCCCTTGGGGTTATATCGAACATTGATATGGCATCGGAGTCGAGTTCATTGGCAACTTTCTTCGCGTTCCTGATAAGGCTACGACTACTCAGGATCAATGTTGCCCCATTCACCAGGAACAGGAAAATCAATAGCAGGTACGGGGGAAACGAGTCTCCGAAGGGATTCGTCGACCGGTTCCACAGGTAGAGTCGAAGTATTTCGAGGGGTATCGTCGCGATACAGGCTATCGCGATCAGACACGCAAATCGACGGATTCTTTGATCCAGGATCTGATTTCTTCTGACGAGAACAAAAATTCCGGCAAACCATGCAGCGGCTGCTCCGATGATACCGGAAATCACGATGACTACGGGAAATCTGAGATACATGCCATACACCATGAAAAAGACCGCAGCAAGGGAAACGGCCAGAATTGACGGTCTGCTGTGCAAATAGGAATCTTGGGTCGTTAATTCCACGGCCAGATTGGGTATGCCGAATGTTATGACACCAGTCCCGATTATTGAGAGGACCATATACCCATACAGATTGCCGTCACCAAGAAATCTGATGGCGGGAACAATCCTGAATACTTCAGCAATTAAGAGTAGCATTCCTCC
This sequence comes from Spirochaeta sp., assembly GCA_030635565.1. Lineage (GTDB taxonomy): Bacteria > Spirochaetota > Spirochaetia > DSM-2461 > DSM-2461 > UBA2779. Next base: position 10,284 of record DAOVYP010000045.1, read on the forward strand.
GACAACGGCAATCAGATATGCCATTACGATCCTGGAGTGAAACCTGAGGAATGCATGGAGCAGGAGAGTGGCGACTCCCGCCCCGAACAAGCAGGTCAGAAAAGCTCCCGTTATCCAATAACGCTCCATCATTACATTAATTCTATACCAATTCCCATGAGTTATGAAGGTTAGTTAAGATTTCGATTCATAAGTTGTGGAAGCCGGATTCATGTGGATGTATAATAAACCTCTAATTAACACCAATTATCATCCGCGATGATCAATCTGCTTCTAAAGGGGTTCCTTATGAAACGTTTGAGAGTACCGGCACTAATCGCTGTATCAGCCGCAGCTATTTTCATAATTGTTGGCTGCAAGATGATATGGCGGCCGCCGATTCACAATGAATATGCGGTACAGGAAACAAGAGACCGATACAAACTGGAAGCGGCAGGAGTGTTCAGGGGTACACCAGAGAGGGG